>NZ_JBHJUW010000171.1:0-16023 GCF_042268205.1 Streptomyces sp. NPDC056160 | reverse complement strand
GTACGGCGGTCGACGGGCCGGGCCAGTCCCAGGTGCTCGCGCAGGGTGCCACCTGGATAGAACGTGCGGAACAGTCCTCGGTGCTGAAGCAGCGTCACGGTGCCGTTGACCAGCCGCTCCAGGTCCCGGCGCGGGTCGGAGGGCACGAGGTGGAAGCCGTCGACGGCGCCCTCGCGGTGCCAGGCGGCGATCAGTTCGGCGAGATCGACGGGGCCGCCCCGGTACAGCGGGCCCCGCGCGGTCCGGCGCAGGCCTCCCCCGCCGCCGGGTTCCCGGCCGTGCTCGGAGCGGGGGAATTCCCATCCCCTTTCCGCCGCGTACTCGCCGTCGCGCAGGTCGATGGCGAGGTCGGCCAGGACGCGCAGGGCACCGGGGTCACGGCCGGACCGGGCGGCCTCGTCACGGAGCCGGTCCCGAACGGCCGCCGCCTGTACCGGATGCGTCGCGCTCACCAGCACCACGTCCGCGTGGCGTGCCGCCGTACCGCACGCGTGGCCGCCGGTGGCGTCGGCCACGCGGACGAGGGGCCCTTGCGGGGACCACGGCGCGACCGGGGCACCCCGTCCGACACCGTCCCGCCCAGCACCGGCCCCCTCCCTACCGGCCCCCTCCGTACCGGCCCCCTCCGTGCCGTCCGGCTCCGTGCCGCCCCGCGGTCGCGCCGCCTCGGCGGCGGCCGGGCCGGCCGGCGCCCCGAGCCGCCACCCGGCCCGTCCGTGGCTGACCCGGTCGAGGGCCGCCACGGCCGCCCGGACGGCGCCCGGTTCGGTGTGCGCGGCCGGGACGGTGGGGACCAGTCCGACGCGGTGCGTGGCGGGTGCCACCTGGGACAGGACCGCGAGCGCGGCCGGGCCGGGGCGCGCGGGGCCGTCGTCCAGCGTCACGAAGTCGAGGCCCCCGCTCTCGGCGAGCCGCGCCGACTCCACGTAGGACGCGGCGTCGTACGCCGACGGCCGGTCCAGTGCGGCGGCCAGGTGCAGCAGCCTCCGGCCGGGCGGAGCGGTCATCTCGGGGGTTCCCTTCTGTGACGGTCCGGGCGGGGCGAGGTGGGTGACGGTCCGGACGGGGCGAGATCGGTGACGGGCCGGGGAGGGGGCGCCGTGCCGACGGTGCGCGGGTCACAGGACCTTGGAGAGGAACGCCCGGGTCCGTTCGTGCCGCGGCCGGTCGAGCACCTCACCGGGCGGCCCCTGCTCGACGATCCGCCCGGCGTCCATGAACACCACCGTGTCGGCGACCTCCCGCGCGAAGCCGATCTCGTGAGTGACGACGATCATGGTCGTGCCCTGCCGGGCCAGGTCCTTGATGACGTCGAGGACTTCGCCGACCAGTTCCGGGTCGAGCGCGGAGGTCGGCTCGTCGAAGAGCAGCAGCCGGGGCTCCAGGGCCAGCGCGCGGGCGATCGCGACACGCTGCTGCTGGCCGCCGGAGAGCCGGGCGGGGTAGTCGTCGGCCTTGTCGGCGAGCCCCACCCGCTCCAGCAGCAGCCGCGCCGACTCCAGGGCCTTGGCGCGGGGGCGCTTCAGCGCGGCGACGGGCGCCTCGACGATGTTCTCCAGGACGGTCAGGTGCGGGAAGAGGTGGAAGTTCTGGAAGACGAAGCCGATCCGGGTGCGCTGTCTGAGGACTTCACGCTCGGGCAGCTCGTGCAGCCGGTCGCCCGAGCGGCGGTAGCCGACGAGGGCGCCGTCCACGCTGATCGCGCCCCGGTCCACCTTCTCCAGGTGGTTGATGGTGCGCAGCAGCGTCGACTTGCCCGAGCCGGAGGGGCCGAGGACCACGGTGACCTGACCGGTGTTCACTTCGAGGTCGATGCCTTTGAGGACCTCCAGCGAACCGAAGCTCTTGTGGACGGACCTGATGTCGACCATGACGCTCATCGTGGGGTTCCTTCGATGCCGGGGGGACGGACGGGAAGAGGATGCTCGGGGGGCGGTGGCCGACGGCCGGACTCACCCGACGACGTGCGGGGCCGACGCGGGAGCCGCTGCGGAACCCGCCCCGGGCACCGCCGCGGGACCCGGCCGGGGGCCCGGCGCGCGCAGGAAGGTCAGAACCGCGCGGGCGGTGGCGTCGTTCTGCCGGAACGCGGGGCCGCCCGTGCGCGGCCGGGTGAAGGCGCCGGGCGTACGGCCGTCGGTGAACGGGCCGAGCGCGAAGCGCCGGGGGTGCGGGCGGCCGGCCCGGTCCAGGATCCGGCCGTCGGCGCGGTCGACCCGGAGCAGGCCGTCCGGGGTCTCGGCGGCCCCCTCGGCGTACAGGGCGCGCAGCAGCGGGTCGCGGGTGCGCCGCACGGTGGGCTCGGGCAGCCGCGCCTCGACCAGCGCCCGTGCCTCGACCACGGCGCCGGGCACGGTCTCGCTCGACGCCCGGAACACACCGTCCTCGGCGGTGACGCGCATGTCGGCGCCGACGAACCTGAGGACGCCCGCGCGGGACAGGGCGAGCATCTGCCGCAGCCGGGGCCCTGGTGGTCCGGAGGCGAGGGAGCTGAAGAAGCCGTGCCACCAGGGCCCGATGTCGCCGAGCCGGGTCAACTGGCCGTAGACGGAGAGCAGTCCGAGGAAGAGACCGAGGTCGGCACTGTGGGCGGGGTCGTGCCGCCGGCGCAGGTCGGCCTCGATGCGGCCGCGCAGCGCCGCCTGGAAGTCGTCGGGCGTGTCGTACCGTACGCCGTGCAGCGGCCGGTCGAGGGCGGCGAGGTCGAGCCGGTCGGCGGGGTCGGGCACGGCGGCGGCGACCAGGTCCCGGCGCTCGTCGGGTCCCCCGTCCGCATACGCCTCCTCGAAGCGCGCCCAGACCATGGCGGTGCGCTCGGGGTGGGCGGTGAACAGCCGGTGGTAGTGGGCGAATCCGAGTTCCTTCTCGACCAGCGGCCACAGGCCGCCGCCTCCCCCGCCGCCTTCTCCGCCGCCGCTCCCGGGTGGGACGCTCCCCCATCCACGGAAGCCGGCCCCGTCCACACCGTCCGGACCGCCCGTGGCCGGCAACGCGCCGATCGCGTCCGCACCGAGGAACCGGGGCAGCGGCGGGCGTTCGCCGGTGAGGTCGTAGCCGATCTTCGAGTGGTACGGGACCCCGCGCCGCGAACCGACGTACAGCACGGGCTCCCGCCCCGACGGCACGTAGGTGTCCTGCTCGTGGCGACCGCCGCGGCCCTCGGTGAGCAGCACCATCAGGTCGACGAAGGCGAGACCGAAGCCGCGCACGACGACCGGGTCGCCCGCTCGCAGGGCGGACAGGTCGCTGTCGGCGGTGAAGTCCGGCGGCAGGTGGACCAGGCCGTGGTCGCGGGCGTAGGCGGCCAGCCGGGCCTGTTCGTCGTCGGGTTCGGCGTCCAGGTGGCCGAGGGCGAGCACCACCAGGTCGGCGAGCAGGGGGCGCGGGCGGCCCTCCAGCCACACCTGCTGGCGGCCCTCGCGCGGCCCGCCGACCCGGAGCGCGCGCCGCCGGTGGTGGTGGACGGTGACGCCCGCGGGCAGCGCGGCCACCGCCTCGTCGTACACCCAGCGCAGGTAGGAGCCCTGGACGCGGCGGTCGGTGAAGGTGCGGCCGGGCAGGCCCGCCCACTGGTGCAGGGTGGGGCCCTCGCGCACCGGTCCCGCCATGTCGACGGTGTCGTCGGTGAACATGGTGACGTCCTCGGCGTGCGAGTTCATCCACAGCAGCGGTGACTGCGCGGCGCGCCAGATGCGGCCGGGGCCGGGCGGCCAGGGGTCGACGAGGTGGATGTCGAGGCCGTCACCGGCGTACAGCTCAAGGGCGTTGGCGGCGATGCGTTCGAGCAGGCCGGTCCCCCGCGGGCCGGCCCCGACGACGACGAGCGAGGACCTCATCGGGTGCGCTCCGTGCCGCGCGCGTAGTGCTTCTCCACGTAGTGCTGGCCGACGCTCAGCACCGAGGTGACGGCGGTGTACCAGAGGGTGGCGACCATCAGCAGCGGGATGACCTGGTACGTCTGGTGGTAGATCAGCTGGGCGGAGTACAGCAGGTCCTGGACGGCGATGACGCTGACGATGGAGGTGCCCTTGAGGGTGCCGATCAGCATGTTGCCGGCCGGGGGCACGATGGAGCGCATTGCCTGCGGGAGGACGATCCGCCGCCAGCGCCGCCACTGGCTCAGGCCGAGCGCCTGGGCGGCCTCGATCTGACCGCGGTCGACGGAGAGGATGCCGCCGCGCACCACCTCGGCGGCGTACGCGGCCTCGTGCAGGGTGAGGCCGACGATCGCGACGGTGACCGGTCCGAGGAGGTCGACCGTCTTCACGCCGAGGATGTGCGGGTACAGCGCTCCGATGTTGAACCAGAGCAGCAGCTGCACGAGGATCGGTATCGAGCGGAACAGCCAGACGTAGCCGCGGCTCACGGCGCGCAGCACCGGGTTGGCGGAGAGCCGGAAGACGGCGAGCAGGGTGCCGAGGGCGAAGCCGAGCGCCATGACGACGGCGGTCAGCCACAGGGTGAGCCAGAGTCCGCGCAGGACCGAGTCGGAGGTGAAGTAGTCGGCGACGACGCCCCATTGGAACGCCTTGTTGCGCACGACCGAGGTCAGCGCGAGGCCGAGCAGGGCGAGGACGACGACGGCGGCGGCCCACTGGCCGGGCCGGCGGCGCGGCACGATGCGCAGGACGTCGGCCGGTTCGGGGGTGCCGGGGCTGCCGGGAGCGGCGGGGGCCTGGGCGAGGGTGTGGGAAGACATGCGAAGACTCCGTGACGTAGGTCGAACACGGGTGGTGCCTTCACACGGGAGCGCCGGGGGCGCTGGGCGGCCGAGCCCCTCAGCAGGGCCGTTCCCATGAGAGTACGGGCGGGTTTCCCTCCGTTGTCAAGGGCGTCCAGCATGTGAGCCGGACGTCTCAACGTGGTTGACGGGAATCCGGATGCCTGTTCCACTTGGCCCATGCATCCGCAGCAGTGGCTGGTCACGCGCTCCCACATCGACTTCGGTCGAGTGTGGTCCTGTTCTTGTTGAGCTGAGCCGACCCCCTGCGCGCCCCGGCGTCCCCGGGCGCCTTCGGTGTTCTCGCCTTCCTTCACCTTCCTTCGCCTTCTCTCCGCTTCCTCGCCCGCGCCTTCCGCGCCTCCCACTCCTTTCGCGCCTTCCGCGTCCTTCTCCTCGCCTTCACACGCGCACCCCTCCCCTCGCGCCGCCTGACACCCTTTTCCTTCCAGGAGACCGCACACCATGCGTACGCCCTCGCGCGCCCGTAAACGGCATTTCGTCCCCTTTGCCCTGATCAGTTCCGCGGCCCTGCTGCTCACCGCGTGCGGCTCCGGCACGGGCGGCGCCGGATCCGGGGGCTCCGTCGCGGGCGCAGCCGGGGCCGCCGCCGAGATCCCGACCGCGGACGTCGTCTCCGGGGTCCGCGAGGATGCGGCCGCCGCCCGCCTGCTGCCGTCCGGTGTACGGAGCCTGACCATCGCGTACGCCGTCGGCGGCACCCCGCCCGGCACGTCCTACCTGGGCGACGGCAAGACGCTCGCCGGCCAGGACGTCGACTTCGCGAACGCGGTCGCCCGGGTCCTCGGTATCCGGCTGAAGACGCAGCAGGCCGGGTTCGAGGCGATCCTGCCCGCCCTCGACAGCGGCAAGTACGACCTCGGTGCGGGCAACTTCGGCGTGACCGAGGAACGGCGCCGGACCATCGACTTCGTCACCTACATCAACGACGGCCAGGGCTTCGCCACCCGCGAGGACAGCGGGCTGGGGAAGGTCACCGACCTCGTCCAGCTGTGCGGACTGAACGTCGCCACCGGCGCGGGGACCACCTTCGAGGCCACCCTGGAGCAGAACGCGCACCGGTGCGCGGACGCGGGCAAGAAGGCGTACAAGGTGCAGACCTACAGCGAGTCCGGCGCGCTGTGGTCCTCCTTGCAGCAGGGCCGCAGCGACGTGGTGATGTCCACGATCAACGGCCTGCGGTACGCGGTCGCCCAGCAGCCGGGCCTGAAGTTCCTCGACGAGTTCCACCGCCTCGACGTCGGCTTCGCCTTCAAGAAGGGCACGAAGCTGGCGCCGGCCTTCCAGGCAGCGGTCAACCGGCTGATCTCCGACGGGACGTACGCGAAGATCCTCGACAAGTGGGGCACGACGGCGTCCGCCATCAGGACGTCCCGGATCTCACCACCGGAACTGAAGTCCTGACGCACCGGCAGCGGCCGTCACGGAGGCCGCCGCCACCGGCGTCCTAGCAGTCGCAGCCGCAGTCGCAGCCGTCGCAACTGCAGCAGTTCCCGCAGCAGTCGCAACAGTCACCGCAGCCGTCGCACCCGGAGCAGTCGCAGTCGCGGCACCAGCCCTCGCGCCGCTGCCGCGACCACGGGCTCTCGAACTCGGCGGCGCAGCACAGTCGGCAGGTGCAGCACAGGCCGACGGCGACCGCGCACCCGGTGAAGAAGCCCCGCTTGCCGGGGCGCGGCGGTTCGCCGCCGAAAGGGCTGCCGCCGCCGGGGTGCGGGTGGCCCGGGTCGTGCGGGGCCTGCGGCTGCTGCGGGGCGTACGGCCCCTGCGGCGGACCGAAAGCCCCGTCCGGCGCGTGGCCGCAGGACCCGGTGCCGAAGGCGCGGTCCACGGACCGCGGGAGTTCGTGGACGAGCAGCAGGTGCGCGAGCCGTCCGTTGGCGAACTCGGCCTCGCGCAGGGCGAGCCGGATGCCGTGCACCGCGTCGTCGGCGAGCCGGCGGGCCTCGGTGAGCGGGGTGCCGGTCGCGGTCAGCGGGTTCCAGGCGCCCGACGCGGCGTCGGCCTCACGGTCCTCCACGGCGTCCAGGAGGTGGGCGAGCCGTCCGAAGAGGCGGCCCGCCTCGGCGAGGGGTTCGGCGTTGCCCGGCCGACCGGCGAGCACCGCGGTGTGCGCGAAGGCCGCGGCGGTCGCGGTCTCGGTCGGTTCGGTGACGGTCAGGACCGGTGTCCCGGGTCCGGCCAGCGACTCGATGCCGACCTGCCGGTCCACCGCGTCGACGAGGACGGCGGTGTCGAAGCCGACGTCGGCACCGGTGCGGGCGCCCGCGCGCCCCCAGCTGCCGGCGACCTTGCGCGCGGCGAGCGCCACCGGCCTGCGGGCCAGCAGTCCGTCACCGTCGGCGACGTGATCGCGCACCTTGGCCGAGGCGAGCACCAGCGAGACGGCCGCCGCGAGCCGTGCGCCCTCTCCCTGCGCGACGGAGGCGGTGCGCATCCCGCGCAGCGGGCACGGTCCGGCGGTACGCCGCCACGCCCTCGCCCTGCCGCCCTTGCCGGCGTCCACGGCCTGGTGGCCCGGCCCGGCCTGAGCCTCCGTCAGGACCGATATGAGCAGCCCGTCGTAGTTCGTCACGACCCGGGCGAACTGACCGTGATCGCCGCGCAGGGCCAGGCACAGGCCGCACAAGTGGGCCATCCACTGGGCCTTGAGGTGCTCACCGAGCCGGTGACTGCAGGGTCTGACGATTCCGAACACGACGATCCCCCGTGGTGTCTGCGACGTTGAGCTGCCGCATCGTACCGACCGCCCCTGTTCACCCGTACGCATCACCGCTCACCCGAGTGCCGTCGACCATCATATTTCACTCACGGTCAGCATCGGTGTAGGGCATGACCCTTGGGGCACAAGGCCCTCGACGGATCCGCTGTGCACCAGTACCGTCACAAACCCCCCGTGCGGCGTCTATCCACTTGGCGCGCTGTCAGCATCATGGATGACCATAGGGATGCGAGAAGCAGAAAGACCGCTGTGAGAGGAGGCGTCCATGGGATCGGTACGCAAGGCGAGTGCGTGGCTCGGCCTCGTCGACGACAACGAAGACGAGCGCTACTACGACGACGACTACTCCGAGGGAACCGAGTCCGGGGACGCCTGGGTCACCGACCCGCGGGTGAAGGTCGCCGCGGACACGGCCGAGGACAAGGGCCGCCGGATCGGCACGGTGACGCCGGACAGCTTCCGGGACGCCCGCGCCATCGGCGAGCTGTTCCGTGAGGGCGTGCCCGTCATCGTCAACCTCACGGCGATGGAGGCGGGTGACGCCAAGCGTGTGGTCGACTTCGCGGCCGGGCTCGTCTTCGGTCTGCGCGGTTCCATCGACCGGGTGTCCACGCGGGTGTTCCTGCTCTCCCCCGCCGACACGGAGATCGTCAGCGGGGACCCGGGGGCGCACCGGTCGGACGGCTTCTTCAACCAGAGCTGAGGCAGGGCCGCACGCCGGTCCTGCCCCCGCCCGGGCCTCGTACCAGGGCCCTCCGGCTCACCGGAAGGCGTCGATCCCGGTGAGCGCCTTGCCCAGCACGAGCTGGTGCATCTCGACGGTGCCCTCGTAGGTGAGCACCGATTCGAGGTTGGTCGCGTGCCGCATCACGGGGTATTCGAGGGAGATCCCGTTGGCGCCGAGGATCGTGCGCGCCGTGCGGCAGATCTCGATCGCCTCCCGCACGTTGTTGAGCTTGCCGAAGCTGACCTGCTCGGGGCGCAGGCGGCCGGCGTCCATGCGCCGCCCCAGGTGGTGGGCGAGCAGGATCCCCTTGTGCAGTTCGACCGCCATGTCGGCGAGCTTGGCCTGGGTGAGCTGGAAGCCGCCGATGGGCCTGCCGAACTGCTCGCGCGAGCGCGCGTAGTCCACGGCCGCCGCGAAGCAGGAGCGGGCCGCGCCCATGGCGCCCCAGACGATGCCGTAGCGGGCGTGGGACAGACAGCTGAGCGGGCCGCGCAGCCCGGTGACCTCCGGGAGTACGGCGTCGGCGGGCAGCCGTACGTCGTCGAGGACGAGTTCGCTGGTGACGGAGGCCCGCAGCGACCACTTGTGCTTGATCTCGGGGGCGGAGAAGCCCGGGGCGTCGGTGGGGACGACGAAGCCGCGGATGCCGTCATCGGTCTGCGCCCAGACCACGGCGACGGCGGCGACGGACCCGTTGGTGATCCACATCTTGCGCCCGTTCAGCACCCAGTCCCCGCCGTCGCGCTTGGCGTGGGTGCGCATCGAGGCGGGGTCGGAGCCGTGGTCGGGTTCGGTGAGCCCGAAGCAGCCGATCGCCTCGCCCGCCGCCATGCGGGGCAGCCACTGCTGCTTCTGCTCCTCGCTGCCGAAGCGGTGGATCGCGTACATGGCGAGGGAGCCCTGCACGCTGACGAGGGAGCGGATGCCCGAGTCCGCCGCCTCCAGTTCCAGGCAGGCGAGGCCGTACTGGACGGCGGTGGCGCCGGCGCACCCGTAGCCGGTCAGGGACATGCCGAGCGCGCCGAGGCCGCCCAGCTCGCGTGCGATTTCCCGCACGGCGGGCAGTTCGCCGCTCTCGTACCACTCGGCGATGTGCGGCAGCACGCGGTCGGCGGCCCAGTCGCGCACGGTGGCGCGGACGGCGAGGTCCTCGGGGTCCAGCAGGTCGTCGATCCCGAGGGGGTCGGCGGGGTCGAACGGGGGCAGTGGCGGTTTCGGTGACGACGCCGGCATGGGCACCTCCGACTAGTTAAACTAGCAGCGCTAGTTACACGGCTCCGGCCCGACGTTACGACGCGCCGGGGTCCGCGTCCAGCGTCACGCGGAGACGCGGGACCGCTCGACCTCGCGCTGCGCGGGCAGCTCCACCGCCGCCTCGTCGCACTGCATCACGCGTGGCAGCCGCAGCGCCGCCGCCGCGCCCAGCAGCAGCAGTCCCGCGCTCACCAGCAGCGTCACGTGCAGCCCGTGCACGAAGGAGTCCCGGGCCGCCCGCCGCAGGGCCGCCCCGGCCGGGCCGCCGAGGCGGCCGGCGACCTCGTAGGCCTCCCCCAGCGAGTGCGACGCCCGCCGCGAGGCCCCCGCCGGAACGCCGGGCACCCGGGCGACGCCGGGCGCGTACGCCGCGTTCATCACGGTCCCGAGCAGGGCGATGCCGATACCGGCCCCCAGTTGGTAAGAGGTCTCGCCGATCGCCGCGGCCCCGCCCGCCCGGTCCGCCGGCGCCTCGCTCAGCATCGACTCGTACGCGCCGAAGAGCGTCGTCTCCAGGCCCAGACCGAGCAGCACGAACCCGCACAGCAGCAGCCCGGCCTCGTCCTTGCCGCCCATCGCGGTCAGCAGCACCACGGCCACCGCCGTCACGCAGAAGCCCGTGCACACCATGCGCCGCGGCCCGAACCGCCGCAGGACGCGTGCGCCCACGAGTCCGGCCGCCATCGCGGCGAAGGTCAGCGGCAGCAGCCGCAGTCCGGTGCTCAGCGGCGACAGCCCGAGCACCAGTTGCAGGTACTGGGCCGCGATCAGCTCCAGGCCGACCAGTGCCAGCATCGCCAGCACGATGCAGCCCACGGCCGTGCTGAAGGCGGGCCGCGCGAACATCCCGAGGTCCACCAGCGGATGCGTCCGGCGCCGCTGCCGCCGTACGAAGGTCACCAGGAGAACCACGCCCAGCACCAGCGGTCCCAGCGTCAACACGCTGAGCGGCGCTTCACCGCCGCCGAGCCGCTTCACGCCGAGCACGGTGCCGAACAGGCCCGCCGCCGCGAGCAGCGCCCCGATCACGTCCCAGGGCCCTTCGCGCCCGCCCGTCGACTCGGGCAGCAGCAGCCGCCCCACCGGAAGGCTGACCAGCATCAGCGGGATGTTGACGAGGAAGACCGACCCCCACCAGAAGTGTTCGAGGAGGAAGCCGCCCAGCAGCGGCCCGACCGCGGCGCCCACCGCCGCGACCGCGCTCCAGACACCGATGGCCAGCGCGCGCTCGCGCCGGTCGGGGAAGACCTGCCGCAGGATCGACAGCGTGGCCGGCATGATCATCGCGCCGCCGACGCCGAGCAGCGCGCGGGCGAGGATCAGGGTCTGGGGGTGGTGGGCGAAGGCCGCGACGGCGGAGGCGACGCCGAAGAGGGCGTAGCCGAGCAGCAGGATCCGTCTGCGGCCCACGCGGTCGCCCAGCGTGCCGAAGAGGATCAGCAGCGAGGCGCAGACGAGGGGATAGACGTCGACGATCCAGAGCAGTTCGATGGCCCCGGGCCTGAGGTCCTCGGTGACGGCGGGCACCGCGACGTGCAGGACGGTGGCGTCCACCGCGACCAGCAGCAGGCTGACGCAGAGCACGACCAGGACGACCCAGCGGCCCGCACCGTCCCCGGCCGCCCGGCGGCGCTGCCCGAGGGCCGCCGCGGTCGTACCGGACATGCCGGACATGTACGTACCTCCCAGATGAACCCTCGCCTCGGCGGGCCCGCGGAGTGGGGACGTTCCGCGAGGGGGCCTGGGCCGGGAAGGAGCGGTGGTCCCCGGCCCGCGCAGCGAAGTGCGAGTGACACGGCAGCCTACGCGAGTCCCCCGCCCGGGAGCGTGGCCCATCTCTCACACTCCGGACGGAACCCGTGTGGCGTACACCACTCCCCCGTCCGGCCGGACCGCCCCACCGGTCCGGCCGGTCCGCCGCACAGTCGATAATCGAGCCCGTGACCGATCTTGCGACGCGCGTGGTGGCAGCCCGCCGGACAGCCTGGCGCCGGGCCGCCCCGGCCCTGTGCGGGTACGCCGCCGTGCGCGCCCTGGGCCTGGTGCTCCTGGCCGTCTGGAGCGCCGCGCGCGGCAAGAGCGCGTACACCCTGCTGACCGCCCGCTGGGACTCCCTCTGGTACGCCAGGGTCGCCGGGGGCGGCTACGGCTACGAGGTGCGCCTGCCGAACGGGGACGTCCACGCGGACCTGGCCTTCTTCCCGCTGCTGCCCTGGCTGGAGCGGCTGGGGGCCGCGGTGGGCCCGCTGTCGTACGCCGACGCCGGGTTCGCCGTCAGCCTGCTCGCCTCACTCGCGGCGGCCTGGGGGATCTTCGCGGTGACCGACCACGTGTACGGCCGCCGCGCGGGGACCTGCGCGGTGCTGTTGTGGGCGGTGCTGCCGGTCGGGATCGTGCAGTCGATGGCGTACAGCGAGTCACTGTTCACGGCGCTCGCCGCCTGGTCGCTGTACTGCGTGCTGACCGGCCGCTGGGTCGGTGCGGGGGCGCTGGCGCTGCTGGCCGGGCTGACCCGGCCGGTCGGGCTCGCCGTGGCCGCCGCCGTGTGGACGGCGGCCGTCGCCTCTCTCGTCCGCGAGCGCCGCGCGGCAACCCCCACCGCCCTGCCCGCCGCCGGTCCCTGCCGCCGCCTGCTCGGCATGCTGCTCGCCCCGCTCGGCGCCGCCGGCTACGTCCTGTGGGTCGGCCACCGCACCGGCGGCGGCCCCTTCGGCTACCTCGACGTCCAGGCGGGCTGGCGCAACGGCTTCGACGGCGGGTACGCCTTCGCGCGCTTCGTCGGCGACAAGTTCACCTCGTTCCCCTCGGCCCTGGCCGGGCTGGGGCTGGTCATCGGGGTGGCCCTGGTGATCCGGCTCTACGTCACCGGCGTACGGCAGGGGCAGCCGCCCGCGCTGCTGGTGTACTCGGGGGTCGTCACCGCGCTCGCCCTGTGCGCGTCGAGCTACTTCGGCTCCAAGCCGCGCCTGCTGCTGCCCGCCTTCCCGCTGCTGCTGCCGCTCGCCCTGGCGCTCGCCCGGCTACGTGCCTCCCGGGCGGCCTGGGTGACGGGCGGGATCGCGCTGGCCTCCGCCGTCTACGGGGCGTTCTGGCTGAACGGCTCAGGACCGCCGTGACGTGCCGTGTACGAACGGTGAATTCCACCGGAGCGTTCCGTCAACGCATTCATAAAGACACGATAAGAGCTTCCGGAATGATCAAAGGAAATGCATGCCGGTGAGCGCTCCCATTGGTGAAATCCAGGGAAATCAGGCCCGGTTGAGAGCTTTCCCACATCACATCGTCATCACAAACCACGAGATTCGTCAGGGAACTGCGCTCACTCGCTGTAACGTCGATTAGGTGCGTACCGAAGGAACCCTCACCCGCCTGGACCGGGTGTTCGCCAGGCTGGACCGTGAGCCACAGCGGCCGGCGCACATCGACATGCCGAGAATGAGCAGGCACCGGGTCGTGCTGTTCTCGGCGACCCTGGCCTTCTACCTGGCGATCGTCTGGGCCGTGGTGACCACCTCCTGGCTGGTCCGGCTGGACTGGCAGGTCATGTTCTTCCGGCCGTACCAGCAGTGGCCGCAGATCCACGCGTTCCTCGACTACTACGTGGTCCTCGGCCAGCGCGGCCCCACCGCAGTGATGGTCGCCTCCTGGCTGGGCTGGCGCTCCTGGCGGCAGCACACGCTGCGCCCGCTGCTCACCCTCGGCGCCTCGCTGCTGCTGCTGAACATCACGGTAGGCGCCGCGAAATACGGCATGGGGCGGCTCGGACCGCACTACGCGACCGTCATCGGCTCCAACGAGATGGGTCTCGGCGGCGATATATTTCCCAGCGGCCACACCGCCAACGCCGTGGTGACCTGGGGCATCCTGGCCTACCTGGCCTCTACCCCGACCGCGCGCCGCTGGCTGTCGGCGCTGTCGGCGGTCACCTCGCTCGGGGTCGGCCTCACCACCGTCTACCTGGGGACGCACTGGCTCAGCGACGTGGTCCTCGGCTGGGCCGCGGGCCTGCTGATCCTGCTCGCACTGCCGTGGTGCGAGCCGCTGATCGCCCGGACCGAGAGCGCGATCTTCGACCTGCGCGACCGCTGGCGCGCCCGCCGCGGCCTCCCCCTCCCGGTGCCCGCCCCGGCCCTGCCCGTCGGCGCGCCCGTGGTGCACAAGCCGCGCACGCCCGCACCGCAGGAGGCCCCGGCGACCCGCGGGGCGGCGGCCGGCCGCTCGGCCCGCACGCCCGCCCACCTCGTCCCCGGCCCGCACGCACCCCGCGGCGAACGCGCCCCGGTCCCCCCGGCAGGCAACCGCAGGCCGCAGCACCCCGACCGGGCCCCGCGCGACACCACCCCGGCGCCCGCGGCCCGCTCCTGAGCACGCCGCGCCGGGACGCATGAGGCGCTCTCAGCCCTTCCAGGCGCGGGCCACCCGCCCGTCCCTGACCTCGAAGTTGAGTCGTCCGACCCGGTACTCCATGGTGATGATCGCGCCCGGCGGCAGCGAGCGCACCGTCGACCAGCCCCGCTCACGCGCGAACCGCTCGGCCTGAGCGGCCTCCAGGCCGACGTACCGTTCCGGACTGTCCTGGGGCTCCGCGGGCGGAGTGGGGATCGGTGCCATGGCTCCACGCTAGGCGGCGAACCCCGGGCGGGGAAGTCCGTCAGGGCCCCACTGATCACATATGCGTTCTGTAGTCACGGCAGCTCATACGCTCCCCCGCTGTCCCTCCTGTCACGTTTACATCACAAGATCACCACGGTCGGACTCCTCGAACTCCGTCACCCGCGCGAGCGGTTCCGCCCCCCTTCCACGGGCAATCGAACGCAATTCCCGTACGTCACGAAGACGCCGGGGAAATACCCGGAGGAAAGCACCGCGAGAAACGCGGGGCCGGTGCCGCCACGCGTTCGGCCGGACATTCCACCGTCATTCGCCACCGCTCGGAGAACCGGATCCGCACAGGAAATGCACTGCTCCTGGACAGCCCCCGGTCCCGCCCGGCCCGCGCGCGAGGCGCCCGGGACCGCCGTCCGGCCCCCTCCCCAAGATCCACCGCACGCCGAGCAGTTGACAGTGCGTGACAGCCCATTGACGCCAAGTGATCGCGCACGGGGAGAGGTTCGATTCCGTGTCCCGCAGGGCGTGACTCCCCCGCGGATCGTCCGTTGTCTTCTTCATGAGCCGGGGGCCCTCCCGGTTCATGGGCCGGGAGCCACCCGGCCCCGCCACGCACCGCATCCCGAGGAGCCACCCGTGCCGCGCATGCTCGACGTCAGCGACGCCGTACGCGCCGAGATCGGCGACGAAGAAGCCGACCGGCTGCTCGCCGGAGAGAACGCCCCGGGCAGTTACGACTGCACGTCCTGCCGTACCCCCGGCGACTCCGCGCAGGAGCGCACCAGCACCGTTCTGTTCGTCGGCGACGAGACCGCCGTCCTCGCCTTCGCCCACTCCACCTGCCTGCCCTCCCAGGTCGTCCAGGTCACCGAGGAGCAGCTGCGGGGCGCGGTCCGCTCCATCAACGCGGACACGGGCGGCCAGGCCGCCGCCGGGGTGCCCGCGCAGGGCACGCAGCAGCAGACCGCACCGGAGCAGGCCGCCCCCCGGCAGGCGGCGCAGGAGCAGGCCGTGCTCGGCGTGACCAGCGGCCTCGTACTGGTCGCCGGGGAGCTGCACCCGGCGCTGGTCGTCGAGCCCACCGCGCCCATCGTGCGCCCGGGCACGACCGGTCCCGGCGACGACTTCCTGACGCTGCTCACCGAGCAGGGCTACGCGCCCATGACCGACCTCGACTCCGTGCCGCCGGTGCTGCACGGGTGGTCGGTGCTGCTCGCCATGGGGCAGCTGCACGCCGTCCTCCAGCCGGGCGCCGAGGGCGGCGGGCCGGCGGCCTGGTGGCAGGCGCACCAGCCGCTCCAGGTCACCGAGGGCTGGCGGGCCGCGGCCAACAAGCACCAGCAGGTGCTGATGTTCGCTGCGCCGGTCGGGTCCATCGGCCGCCAGCCCCGCGAGGACCTGCTGCGCAACGCCCTGGACAAGGCGGCGGCGCAGGGCAGGCTGGTCGCGGCGACGCTGCCGCTCGCCGGGACCTGAGCCGCATCTCTTCCGGTTCGGGGTCGTTTGGACATACGTGCACGCATATGACGTTCCTCGCCGCCAGTCCTACCAGCCGATCCGGTCCGCGCGGGCGGCCCAGGATCCTATGGGCCCCTCGGCCACGCCGATCTACGACGCGCTCTACGCCGAGTACGTCAAGTCCTACCGGACGCTGCCGGGCGACCGGAGCGGCGAGGAGGACCTGGGCTTCGTCGCGTTCGGGAGCCTCCAGCACCGCACGGGCTCGAACGCGTACATCGCCTACGGCGCGGGGGCCTACAGCACCCGGCACGGCACCGGCCAGCAGCAGACGCAGTGGCAGCGCGTCGGGACGCTGGGGCGGCAGGAGAGCGGCACCGGGATGCAGCACGTCCCGGCGGCGCTGCCGCCCGCCCCGCGGCGCGGTGCGTGAGGCACCACCGCACCGGCGTACGGACACGCGCAAGGGCGGCCCCCCGATATCGGGGGGCCGCCCTTGCGCCGTCGTAACGG
>NZ_JBHJUW010000170.1:0-16279 GCF_042268205.1 Streptomyces sp. NPDC056160 | reverse complement strand
ACTTTACAAGCAAACGACGCAATACGATATATCCCGGGGTCTGGTGGGCTGGTTTTTTTTTATACGCCCCGGGCCTTGGGGCGGGGCCCCCCCCCCGGGCGCCGGGGGTGCGGCCCTCTGCTGTCCTGCTGTCCCGCTTACTTGCGGATCAGGCTGCGCAGCACGTACTGCATGATGCCGCCGTTGCGGTAGTAGTCCGCCTCGCCGGGGGTGTCGATGCGGACGACCGCGTCGAACTCGACGCCGGTGTCGGTGGTGACCTTCACCGTGCGCGGGACGGTGCCCTCGTTCAGCTCGGTGACGCCGGTGATGGAGAAGGTCTCCTCGCCGGTCAGGCCGAGGGAGGCCGCGGTGTGGCCCTCGGGGAACTGCAGCGGCAGGACGCCCATGCCGATCAGGTTCGAACGGTGGATGCGCTCGTAGGACTCGGCGACGACGGCCTTGACGCCGAGCAGCGCGGTGCCCTTCGCGGCCCAGTCACGCGAGGAGCCGGAGCCGTACTCCTTGCCCGCGAGGACGACGAGCGGGATGCCCTGCTCGATGTAGTTGCGCGAGGCGTCGTAGATGAAGGCGACCGGGGCGCCCCCTTCACCTTCGCCGGCCCGGGTGAAGTCGCGGGTGTAGCCGCCCTCGGTGCCCGGCGCGATCTGGTTGCGCAGGCGGATGTTGGCGAACGTGCCGCGGATCATCACCTCGTGGTTGCCGCGGCGCGAGCCGTAGGAGTTGAAGTCGCGGCGCTGCACGCCGTGCTCCGTGAGGTACTGGCCCGCCGGGGTGTCGGCCTTGATGGCACCGGCCGGGGAGATGTGGTCGGTGGTGACCGAGTCGCCCAGCTTGGCGAGCACGCGGGCGCCGGTGATGTCCTCGACCGCCTCCGGCTCCTGGCCCATGCCCTCGAAGTACGGGGGCTTGCGGACGTAGGTGGACTCGGCGTCCCACTCGAAGGTGTTGCCGGTGGGGATCGGCAGCGACTGCCACTGGGCGTCGCCGGCGAACACGTCGGAGTAGGACTTGGAGAACATGTCCTCGCCGATGGCGTTGGCGACGACGTCGTTGACCTCGGCCTCGGAGGGCCAGATGTCCTTCAGGTGGACCGGGTTGCCGTCCTGGTCGACGCCGAGGGCGTCCTCGGTGATGTTCACCTTCATGGAGCCGGCGATGGCGTAGGCGACGACCAGCGGCGGGGACGCCAGGTAGTTCATCTTGACGTCGGGGTTGATCCGGCCCTCGAAGTTGCGGTTGCCGGACAGGACCGAGGTGACGGCCAGGTCGTGGTCGTTGACGGCCTTGGAGACCTCCTCCGGCAGCGGGCCGGAGTTGCCGATGCAGGTGGTGCAGCCGTAACCGACGAGGTTGAAGCCCAGCTTGTCCAGGTACGGGGTCAGGCCGGCCTTGTCGTAGTAGTCCATGACGACCTTGGAGCCCGGCGCCAGGGTGGTCTTCACCCACGGCTTGCGGGTCAGGCCCTTCTCCACCGCCTTCTTGGCCACCAGCGCGGCGGCGACCATGACGTACGGGTTGGAGGTGTTGGTGCAGGAGGTGATGGCGGCGACGGTGACCGCGCCGTGGTCCAGCTCGTAGGTGCTGCCGTCGGGGGCGGTCACCTGGACCGGGTTGGACGGGGCGCCGTTCGGGTGGACGGCCGGGGCGTCGGAGGCCGGGAAGGACTCCACGCCCGCCTCGTCGACGCTGTCGACGTAGTTGCGCACGTCCTGCTTGAACTGCTCGGCGGCGTTCGCCAGGACGATGCGGTCCTGCGGGCGCTTGGGGCCGGCGATGGACGGAACGACGGTGGACAGGTCCAGTTCGAGCTTCTCGGAGTAGTCCGGCTCGGCGTTCGGGTCCAGCCACAGGCCCTGCTGCTTGGCGTACGCCTCGACGAGCGCGAGCTGCTGCTCGGGGCGGCCGGTCAGGCGCATGTAGTTGATGGTCTCGGAGTCGATCGGGAAGATCGCGGCGGTCGAGCCGAACTCCGGCGACATGTTGCCGATGGTGGCGCGGTTGGCGAGGGAGGTCGCGGCCACGCCCTCACCGTAGAACTCGACGAACTTGCCGACCACACCGTGCTTGCGCAGCATCTCGGTGATGGTGAGCACCAGGTCGGTGGCGGTGGTGCCGGGCTTCAGCTCTCCGGTCAGCTTGAAGCCGACGACGCGCGGGATCAGCATGGAGACCGGCTGGCCGAGCATGGCGGCCTCGGCCTCGATGCCGCCGACGCCCCAGCCGAGGACGCCGAGGCCGTTGACCATGGTGGTGTGCGAGTCGGTCCCGACCAGGGTGTCGGGGTACGCCTTGCCGTCGCGGACCATGACGACGCGGGCCAGGTGCTCGATGTTCACCTGGTGGACGATGCCGGTGCCGGGCGGGACGACCTTGAACTCGTCGAAGGCGGTCTGGCCCCAGCGCAGGAACTGGTAGCGCTCCTTGTTGCGGCCGTACTCCAGCTCGACGTTCTGCTGGAAGGCGTCGTTGGTGCCGAACTTGTCGGCGATGACGGAGTGGTCGATGACCAGCTCGGCCGGGGCCAGCGGGTTGATCTTCGCCGGGTCGCCGCCCAGCTCCTTGACGGCCTCGCGCATGGTCGCGAGGTCCACGACGCAGGGGACACCGGTGAAGTCCTGCATGATCACGCGGGCCGGCGTGAACTGGATCTCCTGCGACGGCTGGGCCTGGGAGTCCCAGTTGCCGAGGGCGCGGATGTGGTCGGCGGTGATGTTCGCGCCGTCCTCGGTGCGGAGCAGGTTCTCCAGCAGGACCTTCAGGCTGTAAGGCAGTCGGGCCGAGCCCTCGACCTTGTCAAGCCGGAAGATCTCGTACGACTCGTCGCCCACCTGCAGCGTGCTGCGGGCGTCGAAGCTGTTCGCCGACACGACAGTCTCCTTCATTGATGTGCGCGTACCACCACGATCCTGCCGCCACGCCATCTCGGCCAGTCCACTAAGGTAGGCCTAAGTTAGGTAACCCTTACCTGGATGGCGGCGGTGGTGCTCCTCGGCAGATATCTCGATGTCGAGATAACTCTAGTACATGGGGGACGGAAGGTCATGCATGGCCGGTGACTGATCTCTCGCAGCCGCCGCGGTCGCCACCACGCAGGCCGCCACGGCCGTCGGAGCTCCCCGCGCCTCTGCCACGCCGTCGGCGAGAGCCGGACCAGCCGGACTCGCCGCGCGAAGGTCACGGCATCGAGCGCGTCCGCCCGGGACCGGCGGTCGCCCAGCGAACACCGCCGGCATCAGCGCCGGGTCCAGCTCCTCCGGCAGCCCCGTCACCGACGGCACCCGGCCCGTCCACGGTCGAGACGACGCGACATGCCATCTCTTCCGCCATGCGTTCCCGTGACCGCACGTCCCGCTGTGGGGCGTCTACAGCGGGACCGGTGCCGCACCCGTGCCGAGCGCGACCAGCACCGAGCCGGTCACATTGCCCACGCCATGGGGGCGCACGGGCACCAACGCGGGCCGGCCGACGCAGAAGGCGGTCACCGGGGCGCCCACGGGTACGGTGCCGGGCTCGGCGAGCAGAGCCCCGCCGGTGTCGGTCCGTACCGCCAGGGTCGGCCCGGAGCCGCGGCCCGCGCCGGGCAGCAGCGCCAGCGGCCCGAAGCCCGTCTGCCGTACGGCCGACAGGGGCTGCCAGTTCCGGCCGCTCCTGGTCAGCCGCTCGACGACGATCTGCGCGGTCTCGGGTACCCGGTAGGCGAGCACCAGCGAGCCGTCCGCCGCGGTCGCGACCGACGGCGCCTCGGCGGGTGGCGCGCTCAGCCGCAGCGGACCGCGGTAGCGCACCGCGGCTGCGGGGGCGGACTGGGCCCACTCGTGGACGGCGCCGCGCCCGGCGGCGAAGACATGGATGCGACCGGCGCCGTCGACGGCGGCGGTGAGCCCCTCCTGCACCTGGCCGCCGGCCAGGTTCTGCCACGGCGACCAGTGCCCCGCCGCGTCCCGGACCCGTGTACTGAGGCCCTTGGCGGCGTTCCGCGCGAAGACGTGGACGCGGCCGTCGCGGCCCAGGACCGCCGTCGGCGGCCCGACCCGGCGGCCACGGACCGGGTCGCGCTCGGGGTTGCCCAGGCTGCTCCACGTGTCAGGGAACGGCCCCCCGGCGGACCGCTGTTCGAGGAAGACCACTTCCCGCGTGTTGGCGGCCGGGGCGGCGCCCAGCCCGGAGAAGCGAAGCCCGAACAACACGTCCCGCCTGCCGGAGAGCGTGACGACGCTCAGCGCCGGGGCCAGCGGGCCGCCCCCGAGGTCTTCCGGGGCGCTCCATGCCGTCCTGCCCGCCGTGCTGCGCGCCCAGCGGGCGGCCCGCATGCCGAGCACGCCGTAGACGGTCAGCTCGCCGCCCGGTCCGGCGACGCCCTGCGGTCCGGAGGTGGGATACCGGTAGTGGGTGCTGCGTACCCACTTGCGTTTGTCGCGCAGTGAGGCGCCCGACCCGACGCCATAGTCGCCGCAACCGCCGGCATTGCCGCAGTGCCAGTCGGGACTGCCGCCGTAGTCGTCGAGGTAGCGGGCCTTCTGCTGGACGATGGTGCCGGGCAGGTTGACCGGCCACCGCTGGTTGTAGTAGCCGCGGTACACCTCGGTCAGGAACACCGGGGCCTTGCCCCCGGAGGATGTGCTGTGTCCCACCCACCGGGTCATGGCGGCCCAGGTGAACAGGGCGACCGCGGTGTGGTCCGGGTGGTCCGAGTAACCGCGCTGATCGCTGCCCCTGGGGTGGTGCGCGTCGTGCACCTGCACGTCGGGGTCCGGGTCCAGCGTGCGTATGACCGTGGGCCGGAAGCGGTCGAAGAGATGGGCGAGGGTGTCGATCAACTGGTCCCGGCTGTAGTGGCGCAACCTGGTGACCGGAGAACCCGGGACGACCACGGTGGCGGCCTGGACGCCGGAGTCCGCCCAGAGTTGCGCCATACCGACCTGGGTGTGGGGCCCCACCCGGGTGTGCATGTCGATGCTGAGGAACACGAGATCGACACGCCTGCCCTGGTGGGTGAGGCTCTGCACCTCGACCTCACCGCCGTCCGGCACGGTCAGGGTGGACCGGGTCCAGGGCGCGAAGAGGCCGAGCCCGAGCATCGCCGCGTACGCCTGGCGCAGACCCTGCCGGCGGGCCGAGACGTAGGCGGGGACATTGGGCAGGGGCTTGGGCCGGCCGGGGACGGCGTTGACGCCGTACGCACCGCCGCCGGTCACGTACACCGACACCAGGGGGACGGTCTGGTCGAGTCCGCCGAGCGTGTCCGGGTTCATGAAGTGCAGGTCGTCGTCCGGGTGGGCGACCACCTGCATCACCACCGGGCGGCCGGCCGCGCCGAACCCGGCCCGGGTGGCAACGGGCGGCGTCAGCGGCTCGGTGCTGTTCGAAGCCGCCTTCGGCTTCCTCGCACCGGAACAGCCGGCCAGCGCGGCCGCCATGGCTCCTGCCATGGAGCTCATCACCGTACGTCGCCCGGGCAACGGCCGCACGTCCTTCGGACGACTCATCGTTCGGACTCCGTTCACGCGCGGGACAGCCGTCCCCACCACCCCGTTCACAGAAGAAGAGCGGCGGGAAGAATGCCGGGTTTCACAGCGCACGGTGATCCGCAACACATGCGCCAAGTCGCGGGGTGTGCACCGTCGGCCGACGGTGAGAGGCCGTCCGCATGGCTTGCGGACGTCGGGCGCACTCGTCTCGACGCGCCGGCCGACGAATGGCCTGGAAGAAGCCCGGGAACGCCCGGTCGGCGGCGAACTCCCCTCGCCCGGCCATCAGTAGGCCAAGTCGGGGTATCCGGAGAGGACGTGGCAGTGAACGTGCAACGCCCCAGGGCATGGCGGTCAGGAAGGAGGCGCCGCATGCCGCTGACGTTCCGCAAGGGTTTTCGAATCTTCCCGGAGTGCGGCCCGGCATCACCAAGCACTCCTGGCCGCCGCCGCCACCGGCGGGAAGAACGGACCGCGACACACCCACCGCAACAGGGGATGTCGTACGACATCGGTGGATTTGCCTGACCTGTTCGGGTGACCGCAAACTCTTCTGAGCAGGGAAGACTGACGACACCTCACCCGAACGGACCCCACGGGATGTGCCATCTCATATCTGAGATAACCTCAACCTCATGGCAGACGACTACCTCGTACGCATCGGCAAGCTCATCCGTGACGCCCGGCAGCACCGCGGCTGGACGCAGGCGCAGCTCGCCGAGGCGCTCGGCACCAGTCAGAGCGCCGTCAATCGCATCGAGCGCGGCAACCAGAACATCAGCCTTGAGATGATCGCCCGGATCGGTGAAGCTCTCGACAGCGAGATCGTCTCTCTGGGCTACGCGGGCCCGATGCACCTGCGGGTCGTCGGCGGCCGCCGGCTGTCCGGCGCCATCGACGTGAAGACGAGCAAGAACGCGTGCGTCGCCCTGCTGTGCGCCTCGCTGCTCAACAAGGGCCGCACGGTGCTGCGCCGGGTCGCCCGCATCGAGGAGGTCTACCGCCTCCTGGAGGTGCTGGGCTCCATCGGCGTGCGCACCCGCTGGATCAACGACGGCACCGACCTGGAGATCGTGCCCCCGGCCGACCTCGACCTGGACGCCATCGACGCGGAGGCCGCCGTCCGCACCCGCTCCATCATCATGTTCCTCGGCCCGCTGCTGCACCGCCTGGACCACTTCAAGCTGCCCTACGCGGGCGGCTGCGACCTCGGTACGCGCACCATCGAGCCGCACATGATCGCGCTGCGCCGGTTCGGCCTGGACGTGGCCGCCACCGAGGGGCAGTACCACGCCGTGGTGGACCGGTCGGTCCGCCCGGACCGTCCGATCGTGCTGACCGAGCGCGGCGACACGGTGACCGAGAACGCGCTGCTGGCCGCCGCCCGCCACGACGGCGTGACCGTCATCCGCAACGCCTCCTCCAACTACATGGTCCAGGACCTGTGTTTCTTCCTGGAGGCGCTGGGCGTGCGGGTCGAGGGCATCGGCACCACCACGCTCACCGTGCACGGCGTGCCCGTCATCGACGTGGACGTCGACTACTCCCCCTCCGAGGACCCGGTGGAGGCGATGAGCCTGCTGGCCGCCGCCGTCGTCACCGAGTCCGAACTGACGGTCCGCCGCGTCCCGATCGAGTTCCTGGAGATCGAGCTGGCGGTCCTGGAGGAGATGGGCCTCGACCACGACCGCAGCCCCGAGTACGTCGCGGACAACGGCCGCACCCGCCTGGTCGACCTCACGGTGCGCCCCTCCAAGCTGGAGGCGCCGATCGACAAGATCCACCCGATGCCGTTCCCCGGCCTGAACATCGACAACGTCCCCTTCTTCGCGGCCATCGCGGCCACCGCGCAGGGCAAGACCCTGATCCACGACTGGGTCTACGACAACCGCGCCATCTACCTGACGGACCTCAACCGCCTCGGCGGACGCCTGCAGTTGCTCGACCCGCACCGCGTCCTGGTCGAGGGCCCCACCCGCTGGCGCGCCGCCGAGATGATGTGCCCGCCCGCCCTGCGCCCCGCCGTCGTCGTCCTCCTGGCCATGATGGCCGCCGAGGGCACATCGGTGCTGCGCAACGTGTACGTCATCAACCGGGGGTACGAGGACCTGGCGGAGCGGCTGAACTCCGTGGGGGCGCAGATCGAGATCTTCCGGGACATCTGAAAGCTCTTGGAACAGTCGTCCTCGAACTGCTCCTGACCTGCATCGGTGTCAGGCGGGAGGGTGTATGGCGGCGTCCTGGGGCGTTCCTGGGACTTCAGGCCGGGAGCGAGGGTTTCCGGCCGCCGCGCACTCCACATGCCCGCCATCGGAGAGATTCCGATCCGAGCGAGCCGCGGAAAAAGCCCGGCCGGCACCTGTTCGTCGGCTCACTGTGGAGCGTGCGGTCGCCCAGAGCGTCCAGGGCTGCGACCGGACAGGTTCACCGGGGGACGGAGCCCGGCCGGCCCTGCGTGCCCGTCGCGACGGGACGCGACGTCCCTCGGCGCGACTCCGTCCACCTCTCCGGTGGCCTCGACCGGAACGCCTGACCCGGACACGTCCGGCGGCTCGCCCGGTGATGTACGCGTGCCCGTGCGGCCGAGGCCGGCGCCCGCAGCCGCAAGGGCTGAGCGCGACGAGCGCCGGGCAGCGGCCCATCACAAGTTGCGTACGGCGTGGGCGAGTTCGTGCAAAATCTGATCAGCCGTCATGCGACTCCCGTACGCTTCACACCGCACGGAGCGTCACGCGGGGGGTGGCTGGCAGTGGCCGGTGACAGATCGAACGCCGAGTGGGAAGAGCCCGGCGAACCCATGAGGGGGCCCGGCCTGGACGGCCGTACGGGCGACGGGGGCCGCGTCTATCAGGCCGCGCGCGACATCAACAGCAGCAAGTTCACCCACGTCCGTGTGAGCGGGTGGGCCGTCCTCGCCGCCGTGGCAGCCGTCGCCGCCGGGGCGGCGGGTGTGTACGTGCTCACCGCCGATCGCTCGGAGCGGGGGTCCGGGCCCGTCACGCCGCTTTCGTCCGTGAGTCCATCGCCCCAGGACCCTGCGGCGGGCGGTGCCTTCGGCCAACCGGGCATCACCGCCGATCCCCGCGTCCGGAGCAGCGGCGGCACGCCGACGGTGACCCCGGGCGGAGCAGCACGGGAAGCGTCCTCCGGGTCCGCCGTGCAGTGGCAGGGCACCTTGGCGGTCAGCTCGGCGGGCGGCAAGGAGCTGGACGGTAGCCATCCCGTACAGAGCTCGTCCTCGTCCCTGGCCGGGCCCGACATCTCCGTCGGAACGCTGGACGGCATGAGGGCCTTCACGGGAAGCGGCGCCATCGAACTGTGGAAGGGCTCCGGCGGGGAACCCGGCGAGGCCGCCTGCGCCGAAACGGCTGACGCCGGCGGTGAACCCTACGGGGTCAAGCTGCGGCAGGGCACCGTGCTGTGCCTGCGCACCGACGAAGGACGCGTCGCCCGGCTGAAGGTGACCGGGCTCCCGCAGGACTTCATGTCCGCGGTGGAGTTCGAGGCCGTCGTGTGGAAGGCCGCCGACGGCCAGGGCGGTTGAGATGAAGGGGAGGGGAACATGGACCCACTGGTGATGAGCGCCGCGAGCGCTCTGGTCGGTTCGATGGCGACCGATGCCTGGCAGCAGGCGCGCTCGGCGGTACTGGAGCTCTGGCAACGGAACCGCCCCGACCGGGTCACGTCCGTGGCGGGCCGCCTGGCAGAGGTACGCGACGACGTGCGAGCGGCCAGGGAAGTCGACGACAGGCAGGCCGAGGAGGCGCTGGCACAGGAGTGGGCTCCGCAGCTGCAGCAGTTGCTGAACGCCGACCCCGCTCTGCGGCAGGAGCTCCAGCGGGTTCTGGACGAGGTGCTGACCCCCCTCCTGCCGGCGAGCGGGGCCGCTCGCCGCGACGGGACGACGATGCAGGCACGGACCGGGGACTACTCCCGCGTCTACCAGGCGAACGGCGACATGACCTTCAACGGCGGCTGAGGCCCTCGCCGAAGGGGGCCCGGTGAAGACTGCGAGGAGGCAGGGCGGGACGGGGCTCTCGGATGGCGCCCCTGCCCCGCCCGGCCGCCCCTCGGACAGGTGCCTGGCCCAGGCCGGCGGACCCCGCGTCGGCGCCGGTCGGGCAGCACGCCGGCGAGGCCGAGGAGAAGCCGCAGGGCCGGAAGGGACAACGGTGCGCAGGGGTGGCGTCCACGTCGGTGCTTCCCGTGCAAGATGCTGCTGCCGCCGGACCGCACCCTTCGCTGCTGCGAAAAACCGTGCCGGACGACCGGCCTCGCTCCCGACAGCTCATGTCACGGACTCGCGGTCCGACGTGATCACCGTGCGGGCCGCTGTGCCAAGGCGATGGGCGCTCGGGACGGCCAGGGACAGGGGCCGGTTCAGGTCGGCGTCGCGGACCGTCAGGACGGCGGCGCCCGGCCACCGCCTGACGACGGCTCGGGAAGGTGCGGCGCTCACGCCGGCAGCGGGGCCGCCGGGGGCTCCTGCGCGTTCCCGGCGGGGGGCTGGGCCAGGAATTCCAGCACCGCGAGGAGCGCCAGCAGACACAGGGCGAGTCCCACGACGACCCAGCCGGTGGGGTGCGGCCACAGCAGGAAGGCCAGCAGGGCTGCGGCCACCAGCACCCAGGTGATCCAGGTGCGGTGGCGGCGGGCGAAGGGGCCGGCCGGGCCGGTGCGCAGGCCTGCCCGGTCCGCTGTGGTGCGTACCGCGCCGATGCCGGAGGTCCACAGGCGCCGTACGAGTCCCGCGCGGCGGCCGGGGCCGCTGAGCCAGGCCGCCAGTGCGAGGACGACCCCGACGGCGACGACCATGCGCACGGTGGTCTGGAGGAAGTGGGTGAGCGCGTCGTAGACGGCGCCCGCCGCCGGCCGCGAGACGTCGGGCGGCAGCCGGTCGAGGTAGATCGCCCGGAAGACGCGCAGGCCGATGCCGAGGACGCCCGTGGTCACGGCCGCGCCGAGGCAGCCCGCGACCAGGGCCCGGCGGCGGCGCACCGCGAGGAGGACGCCCGCGGCGATCAGGACGGCGGCGAGCACCGGCAGCCAGTCGCCGGCCAGTTGCAGCACACGGACGTACGTCTTGACCTTGCCGACGTCGTCGGACCGCACGAGGGTGAAGTCGGTGTGGATCTGCGGGATGTGCCCGGCGGCGGTCATGCCCGCGTCGACGAGGCGCTTCTTGACCCGTTCGACGACGGGGGCGAGGTCGAGGGTGACGGTGTCGTCGTTCAGCTGGACCGCGCCGCCGCCGCTGCCGGTCAGCGCCTTGTCCAAGGAGGCGTGGATCCGGCGGTTGGCGTCGGTCCAGACGGTCTCGAAGGCGTGGGAGGCGACGACCGCCTTCGCCTGGTCGTGGACGAAGCCACGGACCGCGCCTTCCAGGGAGCCGCCGAGGGCACCCAGCGCCTTCTCCAGGCGGGGCCGCTCGGCGGGGGCCGCGTCCGCGAGCAGGGTGGGCAGGTCGAGGCGGGTCATGAGCGCGTCGGTGACCCGGCCGGCCACGGCGTCCTGTACGTCGGGGTCCGCCGCGAGCGGAGCGACCGTGGCGACGTAGCGGTCGGTGTCGCCCACCTCGTCGGACGCCCAGGAGGCCACGACCGCGAGCGGGGCGAGGAGGCAGCCGAGGACGAGGAGGACCGCGGCAAGGAAGGAGCGCCCGTGGTGGCGCGCGGGCCGCGCCCGCTCGCTCTCGAGGGCCGCGACCCGTGCCCTCAGCGCGTCGAGTTCCGGCTCGTGCGAGCCCTCGGCATCGCCGGCCGCGAACGCTCCGTCGTCCTTCACCAGGCCTCCGCTTCCGTCGAGGGCAAGGACGCCCGCTCCGTGCGACCGCCGCCGCCGGGCAGCCGGGTCGCGAACCCGATCTCGTACCCGGCGCGGAGGATCAGCGTGGCCAGGCCCAGGTCGGACAGGGTGTCGACGACCCGGTCGGGGTGTGTCCGGCCGGGGCGGGCGGGGACCGGCTCCGCCTGTGCCACCCTCCCCCGGCCCCGCCCCCGGCACGAGCGGTCGTACGCCGTTGGAGGGAGCGCCGGGCGGACCGGCGGCCTCGCGTGCGGCCGGGGAGCGGGGCCAGGGCGCGTCACACGGGCGGCGCACGACGGCTCGCCGGGGCGCCCGGCCCGGCCGACGCTGGAAGTCCCCTTCCGGGGACCGGCGACGGAGGGAGGCCCGTGACCAGGCACCGGGGGGACGGCCGGGACGGCGGGACCGGCATGACGTGGGCGTCGACGTGGGCGTCACGGGTGGCACGGCTGCAAAGCGCCGCCGAGCAGCGCTTCCCCGTGCTGACCGAGCTGACGGACCGGCTGCTGTCCGCGAATCTCCTGGACGCCGGCACCCGGCTGGCCGCCCAGGCGTTCCTGGCCTCGGTCCCCCTGCTCTTCGCCGTCGCCGCCTTCGCCCCACGCGGCGTGCGCGACCAGCTCTGCGAGTCGCTGCTCGCCATGTTCGGCCTGACCGGCGACTCCGCCGAGCAGCTCCGGCAGGTCTTCACCGATCCCGGTGGGAAGAGCCTGCGCCAGACGACCGGGATCATCGGCCTGGTGATGGCGTTGCTCTCCGCGACCAGCTTCAGCCGTGCCATGGCCCGGGTCTGCGAGCGGGCCTGGCGCCTGCCCAGGGCGGGCACGCGGGTGGCGGCCTGGCGCTGGGTGGTCTGGCTGCTGTCGCTGGTCGTCGTGGTCATCCTCCAGGGCCCGGTCCGGGACGGCTTCGGTGCCGGTCTCTGGCTCGGTACGCCGCTGCTGTTCCTGGTGGCCACGGGGGTGTGGCTGTGGACCCAGCACCTGCTGCTCGCCGCCCGCGTCCCCTGGGCGCGGCTGCTGCCGGGGGCGCTGCTGGCCGCGGCGGCCACGACCGCGCTCGGCCTGACCGCCCGTCTCTACATGCCCGCCGCCCTCAACCGCACGCTGGCCGAGTACGGTTCGCTCGGCCTCGTCCTGTCCCTGCTGTCGTGGCTGATCGTCCTGTGCGGGGCGGTCACGTTCGCGGTGACGATCGGAGCGGTGCTCGCGGAGGAACTGCCGCTGGACCGCCTGCGGCTGCGGCCCGGGACAGCGCCAGCGCCGCCAGGGCCTCGGGCGCGCCGGGCTGGTCGCGGGCGCCGGGGAAGGCGTTGACGTCGACGATCAGGGGGGTGCCGTCGCCGCGGTCGATGAGGTCGACGCCGTAGACGTCCAGAGAGAAGACCGCGCCGACGCGGTGCGCGAGGGCGGCCCAGCCGGGCGGCAGGGCGTCCGGGGTGAGGGGCACGGTGGGGCCCCGCCCCTCGGGGGAGAGTTCGGAGCGGCGCAGCGCGGCGAAGAGCCGGCCCCCTATGACCCACAGCTTGTGGTCCCAGCCGCTGTTGGGGACGAAGTCCTGGACGACGACCGGTTCGCCGGGGTGGGCGGCGGCGAGCCGGGCCAGGTCGGCGGCGCCGTCCAGGCGGGCCACCACGTCGTGCCGCCTGCTGTGACGGCTCTTGACCACCAGGGGGGCGGTCGGCGGTGGTCCGGCGGCCAGTTCGGCGAGCGTGCCGGAGGCGCGGGTGGCCGCGAAGGGCAGGCCGGCCCGCCGGGCGCGTTCGTCCATCGCCGTGCGGTCCTGGCACAGTGCGGTCGCGGCGGCGGAGTTCACCACGGGGGCGCCCCGGCGCTCCAGGGCGCGGGCGAGGGCGAGGGCGCGGGGCGTGCGGGCCTTGAGGAGGTAGACGTCGGCGAGGGGCCCGGGGGCGGCTGCCGGTCCCGGGGCGTCCGCTGTTCCCGGGTCCAGTGCCTCGACCTGGTGCTCGGGGGTGAGGAGCGCGGTCGCGGCGGCCAGCAGCGGATGGCCGGGTTCGGGGGTGATCAGGCCTATTCTCATGCTTCTCACGCGTTCTTGCCCGCGGTCACGGGGACCTGTTCCGGGTGCGGGGGCAGGGGCAGGGGCAGGGACAGCGGGGTCCTGTCCTGCGCGTCCGGCAGGTCCGCCGGCAGGGCGAGGCCCGGGCCGCCGGCGGGGCCCGGCCCGGCCGCGAGTTCCAGCACGGCACGGGCCACCCGGGCCACTGCGTCGGGCACCCGGCGAAAGCTCGGGAAGTCGTTCACGTCGACGACCACGGGGCCGTCGGGCCCCAGCACCACGTCCACGCCGTACAGGTCGAGGCCGTAGACCACACCGACCTGGGCGGCGATCGCGGCCACCTCGGCCGAGAGCGGCACGCGGCGTTCCCGTACGGCGTGGTCGGGGTGGAGCGGGGAGCGGCGCTCGGTCGCGTAGAGGTCGCCGCCGACGCTGTACACCTTGACGTCGGTGCCCGGGTTGGGCACGTACGGCTGGGCGATGAGCAGGCCTTCCCCCGCCAGTTCGGGCAGCAGCGCGGCCAGGTGGTCCGGTGAGGGGACCAGGTGCACCGCCCGGCCCGAGCTGCCGTCGGCGGGCTTGACGACGAGCGGGTACTCCGACGGCGGTATCTCGGCGAGCAGTTCGGGGCGGGCCGCCGCGTAGGTGGGCGGCAGCGGCAGCCCGCGGCTGCGGCCGATCGCCGCGGCGAGCGCCTTGTCCCGTACGCCCCGTATCGACCGGGCGTCGTTGACGGTCCTCGTCCCGGCGGCGGCGGCGGCTTCGAGCAGGGTGAGCCCGGGGCCGCCGGAGACCGTCTTGAGCACCCAGGCGTCGTGGGCGCCCGACCGCACGGCCTGCGTCATGTCCAGCAGGGAGCCGCCGGGCCGTACGACGTCCACCTGGTGTCCCCAGGACGTCAGCCGGCGGATCACCTCGACCGGCATGCCGTCGTGGCGGTACTGCTCCTCCACCAGAAAGCAGAGTCTCATCGATCTTCCCCGTAACCGCCGGGCGCCCGCCCTCGTCGTCCGGCACCCTGTGACGTCCTGTGGCGTCACAGGATGTCATGGACCGTCAGCCGTTCGGAGAGTGGCCGCCCCCGACGGCGGCGGACGGCGCGGGTGGGGACGACCGGTCCGGTCCGGGTGCCTGAACGGGCCTCAGGCCCGGGTCATGCTGACGTCCTGCTCGGCCACGGCGTGGAAGCGGGGCATCAGCGGCAGGCCGCCCTGCGTGGTGAGTTCCATGACGGTGGCCTGGACGTGGGCCGCGCCCGGCTCCAGGGCGCCGGCGGGTGTGCCCGTGTTGGCCCAGGTGTGCACGGCGCCGTCGCACACCGCGCGGGTGCCGCCGATGCCGTAGCGGGTGATCGGGTTCTGGCGGCTGAGGGCCGAGCTGACGAAGACCGGGCCGCTCGCGCCGGTGCAGCGGTAGGTGCCGGTGAGGGTGACGGTGCCGCCGGCCGCGAGCCGGGCCGTCGGGTCGACGGTGACGGTCTCGTCGGCGGCCGTCGCCGCGGAAGTGGCCGGTGCACCAAGGAGCAGCGCGGCGGCGGCCAGGCCCAGGGCGCCGAATGCGGAACGTACGGGGGTGAGGGGCGGGGTGAGGGACATCGGGGCCTCCCGGTACGGGTGACGTGACTGGTGAGTGGAATGGGGGCCTCCACTCGTACCCGGCGCCCGTGCCTTCCGCCGTGACCCTCACCCCTTCGGTGGCGAGTCCGGGGGCGGTCGGTGGCGTCCGGTCCCGTGCCGTCAGGCGAGGACCGCCAGGCCGTCCAGTTCCACCATGGCGTCCTCGTCCCACAGGCGTACGACCTGGACGACCGCCATCGCCGGGTAGTCGCGGCCCGCCAGCTCGCGCCAGCGGCGGCCGAGTTCGGGCGCGTGGGCGCGGTAGGAGGCGATGTCGGTGGCGTAGACGGTGACGCGGGCGAGGTCGGCCGGGGCACCCCCGGCGGCGCGCAGGGCCGCGAGGAGGTTGGTGAGGGCCCGCGTGAACTGTTCGGGCAGGGTGTCCCCGGCCACCTTGCCGTCCTGGTCGAGCGCCGTCTGGCCGGCCAGGAACACGACGCGGGAGCCGGCGGCGACGACGGCGTGCGAGAAGCCGGTGGGTGGGGACAGTTCGGGCGGGTTGACGCGCTGGACGGTCACGGGGCCTCCCCGGTCGGCTGCTGGGCGTACAACTCCTTGGCGATGATGGACCGTTGGACCTCGCTGGCGCCCTCGTAGATGCGGGGCGCCCGCACCTCTCGGTAGAGGTGTTCGAGGAGGTGGCCGCGGCACAGGGCGCGGGCGCCGTGCAACTGGACGGCGGCGTCGACGACGTACTGCGCGGTCTCGGTGGCGAGGAGTTTGGCCATGGCGGAGCGCCGGGGCACGTCCGGGGCGCCGGCGTCGTACGCGCTCGCCGCCGCGTGCACCATCAGGCGGGCCGCCTCCGTGCGCAGGGCCATCTCGGCCACCTGGTGGGCGACGGCCTGGAGGTCGCTCAGCGTGCCCCCGAAGGCGTCGCGGTGCGCGGTGTGGGCCACGGTCGCGTCCAGCGCCGCCTGGGCCATGCCGACCGCGAACGCGCCGACGCTGGGGCGGAACAGGTTGAGGGTGCCCATCGCGACCCGGAACCCGCGGTCCACCTCGCCGAGCACGTCGTCCTCGCTGACGGGCACGCCGTCGAAGTCCAGGGTGCCGATGGGGTGCGGGGAGAGCATCTCCAGGGCGCCGCCGGTGAGGCCGGGGCGGTCGGCGGGGACCAGGAACGCGGTCACGCCCCGGGCGCCGGCGCCGGGGGTGGTGCGCGCGAAGACGGTGTACACGTCCGCCTCGGGGGCGTTGGAGATCCAGGACTTGCCGCCGGTGAGCCGCCATCTCCGGGGGCCGTCGGGGCGGGCGGTGAGAGGGCCGCCCGGCGCGGGGGCGGGCGGGGCGCCGGGGGCGGGGGGCACCCCGGGACCGGACGGCTGCCGGGCGCCGGCGTGCGGGCTGCGCGGCTCCCCCGGACGC
>NZ_JBHJUW010000169.1:0-16342 GCF_042268205.1 Streptomyces sp. NPDC056160 | reverse complement strand
CTCCCGTGCGGGCAGTGCGGCGTCCTCTGCGCGCTCGGCCGCCGCCGCGGCGGCCGGTGACGCCAACCGGGCGAAGCAGGCCCGCGAGGCGGCGGAGAACGCGCGCAAGGCCGCTTCGGGTGCGAAGAAGGCGGCGGACGCCGCCGACCAGGCGGGCATCGCCGCCGACAACGCGGCGAAGGCGGCCGGTGCCGCCGCGTCGGCCGGTGCGAACGCGGCGGCAGCCGCCGCGGCGGCTGCGGACGCGGGCCGTTGGGCCGGTGAGGCCGGTTCCAAGAGCACCGAGGCGCAGCAGGCGGCGGCGCGGGCCAAGCGGCTGGCCGACCAGGCCACCCGGGCGGCGGGTGCCGCGCAGGCCAACGCCAACCAGGCCGCGACGGCGGCACGGCAGTCGCGCGATGCGGCCAACGCCGCCGCCGCGCACGCCGAGGCCGCCGCGACGGCCGCGGACAAGGCCGCCGACGAGGCGGGCAAGGCGGTGGACGCCGCCAACGCCTCGACGCAGGCGGCGAACGAGGCGAGCAAGGCCGCCGACGACGCGCAGACCGCGGCCGACCAGGCGGCGACCGTGGCCGACCTGGCCCGCAAGGCGGACGCCGAGCGGCTGGCCGAGCAGCAGGACGAGGACGTCCTCGCCGCCCAGGAGGCGAACCAGGAGCACGAGGCGCAGGTCGCCCAGGCCGAGTGGGAGGCGGGCCGGGTCCAGAAACTGGACGCCGAGACCCGGCAGCTCGTGCAGGACGCCGCCGCCTCCACCGATCCGCAGGTCACGGCCGTCAAGGGCCGGCAGGCCGCGGTCAACCTGCTGGGCAACGGCGGCAGCTGGGTCGAGGACGCGGCCGAGACCGCGCTGGTGGGCACGGACGCGGACGTGGCCGAGTTCGTGCGCACCGGGCTGAACACCGCCCTGGAGCAGGACGACCGGGCGAGCGTGGCGCACATCGCCGAGACCAGCGACAAGCCGGCGCAGCGGCAGGCCGCGCTGGACGTGCTGGACAAGCCGGTCGACCAGGTGCGGGAGTGGCTGCGCACCCGCGCCTACCCGGGCAAGGAGGACGACGACCGGATCGCCGTGGGGCAGGTCATGGCCCAGGGCGGGCCGGGGGTGAAGGCCGCCGGCAGCAAGGCGCTGGACGGCACCGCCGCCGATCTCCAGGAGTTCCTGGAGACCGGCCAGTACAAGGCGCGTGAGGACGACGACCGGGTCGCCGTCTCCGAGGCGCTGGCGACCGGCGGGCCGGAGGTCCAGGCCGCCGCGCAGGCGGCGCTGTCCGGGCCGCCGGCCGGGCTGCGGTCCTTCCTCCAGGTGGGCCTGTACCGGGCGAAGCAGCGCGACGCCAACGCCGCGTCCCACATCGCGGAGATCAACACGCTGCTGAGCGCCGCCTACAAGTCGGCCGCGCTCGCCCACGAGGACGCCGCCGAGGCGCAGCGCGTGGCCGCTCTCGCCCGCAAGGACGCCACCAAGGCGGTGGAGTGGGCCGACAAGGCGAAGAAGTCCGCCGAGCAGGCCTCCGACTACTCCCGGCAGGCCGACAAGTCGGCCGACGACGCGGCGGCCTCCGCCGACCGCGCCGCCGAGTCCGCGAAGACCGCCAGGAACGCGGCGGCCTCGGCCCAGAAGGACGCCCAGTCGGCCGCCCACTCCGCCCAGCAGGCGGAGCACTCCGCGACCGTCGCAGGTGGCTACGCCTACCAGGCGAGCATCTCCGCCTATCAGGCCGGGGTCTCGGCGGAAGCCGCGGGCAAGGACGCCGCCGCGGCGGCCAAGGCCTCGTCGGATGCGATGAAGATCGCCGCGGACAAGCTCGTGGCGGAGCTGAAGGCGCAGGTCCAGGAGGAGTCCAAGGACCCGAGCAAGCCGCTCTCGGACACGGAGATGAGGAAGACCCTCGAGAAGCGGATGTTCGAGTTCCGTCGGGAGCACGCGTTCAACGGCGACATCAAGCCGGGCGACACGCAGCTGGTCTGCGCGGGCGACGGTGCCGGTGGCATGAGCTGCATCACCAGCACCTATCTGGACCGGCTGATCTCCTGGTACGTGGGCCTGGACGAGATCGAGAAGTGCTTCGACAAGTTCGACTCCTCGTGCCTGAAGGACCTCGCCCTGAGCGCCCTGAAGCTCAAGCTGCTCAAGAAGGTGCCGTGCGCGAAGAACAGCTTCGTGCCGGGCACCCGCGTCCTGATGGCCGGCCGCCGGACCAAGCCCATCGAGGACGTCCGCGTCGGCGACCGGGTGGTGGCCACCGACCCGCTGACCGGGCGCACCCTGGACGAACCCGTCCAGGCCCTCATCGTCGGCCAGGGCAGCAAGAAGCTGGTCGACATCGGCGTCGCGGCACCGGGCACGGGCCGGACCGGCTCGCTGACCGCCACCGCCGGACACCCGTTCTGGGTGGGCGGCGCCGACCGGACCTGGCGCGACGCGGGCGATCTGCGGCCGGGCATGGCGCTGACCACGCCGGCCGGTGCGTCCGCCCCGGTCACCGCGGCGCGGACGCACGTCGAGGAGGACCAGCGCGTCCACAACCTGACGGTCGCCGGCCTGCACACCTACTACGTGCTGGCGGGCAGCACGCCGGTCCTCGTCCACAACAACCGGTGCCCCAACGGCCGCCTTTCGGACAAACTGCCCAAGGGCATGAGCAACGAGATCGCGGACGCCTACGACGCCTACAAGCGGGGTGATCTGGTCTCGCACGACACCTACCTCGGGCATGAGTGGCCGAAGTGGGCGGGTGCCAAGGAGTACCGGGTCCCGGGCGCGGGGGACAACGAGCGCATCCTGGTGAAGACGCTCCCCAACGGAACCGAGATCATCGGGTGGACCTCGACCCACTACAAGAAGATCCAGCGGTTCACCGCGCCGCACTTCCCCGACTGGGGGTGGACCAAGAAGTGAGCCACAGGGGCTGAAAAGCCCGCTGGTCGAAGCCGGGTAGGCTCGGGATCGGTCGTATCGGCCCCCGTCCGCCCGGCTTCGGCACGCGGGGGCGCCGCACGGCCCGCGACAGGTCGGCTCCCCTGGACGGATCGGTTTCACGCACATGAGCTCCACCCCGCCGCAAGGCGTCCTGTACCGGCTCGTCGACGCCGAGTCGCGGCACGTGCTCGTCGCCGCGGAGGACATCCGGGGATTCTTCGTGGACCCCGAGGAGGAGCCGCCGCCGGCGGTCACCTTCCTGCGGACGCACCGGTGCGACCCGGCGCGGCGCAGGACCGAGAACGCGCGACTGGAAGTGGTCGGCCGTGACGGCGGCACGGTCGGCGCGTACCACATCGGCCGGGCGTCGGCCGCGGCGCCCGGTCCGTCCGCAGGCGCGGGCGAGCGGCCCGACGCCGACTGGACCTTCCACGGCCACACCTGTGAGTACCCCGAGGCGGGGCGGATCTGGCCGAGGTGGGCCGACGGCGGCCCGGCCGAGCCCGGCGAGTGGACCCGCTGCCCGTCCGAGGCGCACGAGAGCTGGCTGCACGTGGTGCAGACCGCGTGGTTCACCGCCGGCCGGCGCGCGACCCGGTACGGAACCGCCGAAACAGCCGTGATCGACGGCTCCACCGTCACCACCAGGGACTCCTTCTACTGCGCCCTCGGGGAAGCGGTGAACGGGCCGGGCGGCTACTTCGGGTCCAACCTGGACGCGCTGCACGACTGCCTGCGGTCCATGCGCAGGGACAGCGACCGCCCCCTCGGCGTGCTGTGGCACGACGCCGCCGTCTCGCGCGAGGCACTGGGGAGCGCGTACACGGACGCGGTGGTCTCGGTGTTCGCCGAGTCGGACGTGGACGTGAGGGTCGACTGACCGCGGCGCCCGACGCGGACGGCCGGGCCCGGCGGCGGGAGGTGACCGAGGAGGCGCAGCGGATGCCGGGCGCCGCACCCCGAAACGCCGTACGGTGTCCGGTTCGGAGCCGTCACCCGCGCCTGAGGCCGCCGGCACCCCGGTACCCCGGACGGAGCCGTCCGGCCCCGCGGGCCGGCCCTTGGTCACCGGAGCCCGAGGCGATGGACTGGATCCAGCACAGCGGCGCGCGGTGGGGGCCGCGAAACGCCGCCGGGACCAAGGGAGTCAGCCATGCCGATCGTCACCGTCCAGCAGGGTCCGCGCGACACCGAACTCAAGCGCGACCTGGTCAAGCGTCACCGACGCCTTCGTCGACGCGTACCACATCCCGGCCGAGACCGTGCAGGTGTGGATCCACGAGGTGCCCGCCGACAGCTGGGGCGCGGCCGGCCGGCTCACCGCCGACAAGTAGCGTCGCGGCGAGCCGGATGGAGAGGGGGCGTTGCGGGCCGCTCGTGGTGGCTCGCAACGCCCCCTGGCACGTGCCCGGGGTTTTCCCCGGCGGACCTCAGGAGCCGACCTGTGCCGTGACCAGGTCGGAGAAGGTGGTCAGCCTCGTGTACACACCCGGACGGCCCGCTTGCGCGCAGCCGTCCCCCCAGGAAGTGATCCCTGCCAGGACGCCCCCGACTAGCAGGGGACCGCCGCTGTCGCCCTGGCAGGTGTCTGTGCCGCCGGACGGGTATCCGGCGCAGATCATGTCGCTCGCGACGAAGTCGGAGCCGTAGGCGCTCGCGCAGCCGGTGTCGGACACCACCGGCACGGTCGCGGTCCGCAACTGGTCGGACGGGCTGCCGCTCTCGGCGGTGGTGCCCCAGCCGAGGACGCGGGCGGCGGTCCCGGCCTTGTACACACCGGTGTCGGCGGGCGAGACGAACTTCGCCGGGGCGTACGGCATGGCGGTCGCCAGCGTCAGGACGGCCACGTCGTCGCCGCTCGCGGCGTCCGAGTAGCCCGGCGCGATCCAGATGCCGCTGACCTTGCTGACCGTGCCGTCGGTGCCGTCGAGGTAGGTGCGGCCCCCGACCGCCCGCAGGCCGTCCGCGCTCTCCCCGGACACGCAGTGCGCCGCGGTGACGACCTTGCCGGCCGCCACGAGCGTACCGCCGCAGAACTGCTTGCCGTCGGCGTCCGTGAGCTGGACGACGAAGGGGTACGCGTGCGTCGTGGTCGGGGTACCGCCGACCACGGACTCCGGTACGCCGGCGCCGGGTTGGGCGGCGGCTGCCGCGCAGGGCGCGGTGAGCAGCGCGGTCACGGCGCCGGCCGACAGCGCGGCGGCGGTCCGTCCGCGTCTGCCGAATCTGGCGCGGGTGAGGCCGAACATGCGTCTCCTCGTGGGCCGGCCGGTGGGGGATCGCGCGGGCAGGGAGCTGAGCGGGGCGGTACGGGACCCGGTGCTCGGACTCCCACGTGCCCGGGCGAGCGGCACGTCCCTCACGCTAGGACCCACCCCGCCCGCCCCCAATGAGGGAACCCCCTAGCGCACTCGCACAGGGAAAACCCTCGGTGCCCCCCGGTGCCGCGGCCGGGGAAACGCTGTGGCGGGGCCGGGCGGTGGCGACCGGGGCGGTCGTCCCCGGTCGGTACGCGACGCACTGGCCACGGCAGCCACCCGCGCTGAGATCCACCCGGTCAGTCAACCCGGGCCGCGCTCACTTCGCGCGCCGGCCGGCCGCCAATCGGACGATGTCGACGCGCGAGCGGATCCCCAGCTTGCGGTAGACCCGGGTCAGCGTCGCCTCCACTGTCTTGACGCTGACGAACAGCCGCCCGGCGATCTCCCGGTTGGTGGCGCCCTCCATGACGAGCGCGGCGACCTGACGCTCCATCGCCGCCAGCCCGTCCAGCGCCGCCGGGGCCACCTCCGGCTCCGGCTGGGCCGGACGGGCGACGGTGGCGGCGTCCACGCGGCGCAGCCACGGCAGCGCCCTGCACCGCCTGAAGAGCCGGGCCGCCTCGTCGTACGACGTCGGGCCGGGGCGCCGGGTGCGCAGCCGGGCCAGCGCGAAGGCGGCCCGCGCCTCCTCCAGGCCGTTGCCGAGCTTCGCCAGCCGGTCCTGCGCGGACGTCAGCCGGGCGACGGCGGCCTCCGTGTCGTCGTGGGCCGCCCGCACCAGCGCCTCGGACCGGTCCAGGACGGCCAGCACGCTCTCGCGGCCCAGCCGCAGCGCGTGCTCGCGGGCCGTGTCGATGACCTGCTGCGCCTCACCCGGCTCGCCGACGAGCACCAGCGCCTCCGCCAGGTCGCCGTGCCAGCGGCCGCGCGCCGGGTCCGTGATGCCGAGACCCAGCTCCAGCTCCCGCACCCGGCGCAGCGTCCCCACGGTGGCCCGCGCGTCCCCGGACACGAACTGCGCGTATCCGAGGGCGGCCAGGGCCCGCGAGAGGTACATCTGGTCGCCGTCCTCCTCGGCGAGCCGGACCGCCTCGCGGGCCAGTGCCAGCGCCCGTTCGGTGTCCCCGCCGGAGGCCTCCGCGAAGCAGGCCAGCATGGCCGAGGCGCCCTCGCCGATGCCGGTGTCCCGGGCCAGCCGCAGGCTCTCGCGGGCCAGGTCCAGGGCCCGTCCGCAGTGCCCGGCGCGCAGTTCGGTCTCGGCGAGCAGCCGCAGGTAGTGCACCTCGCTCTCGACCATGCCGCGCCGTCGCACCTCGCGCAGCAGCGCGGTGATGGTCGCGCGTGCCTCGCCGAGCTGGTCGCTCATCAGCAGCCAGCGGTAACGGGCCGCGCCGACGCCGTTGTGGTGGCAGGCGACGTAGGGGTCCTGGGGCTCCTTCATCGCGCGCTTGATCGTCGTCGGCGCGTCGGGGTGGCCCATCAGGGTCTCGGTGGAGGCCCGGAACGCCAGCGCCATCAGCTCGGTACGCCGGTCCCGGCCGCGCGCGGCCAGTTCGGCGGCGTGCGCGGCCTCCTGGCGGGCCTCGCCGAAGTCGCCCTCGACGACCAGTGCGCGCCAGGCCAGCTGGTAGTGGACCTGGGCGAGCAGGCCGGGGTCGTCGCCCGCGTCGGCCAGCGCCTGCGGGAAGACCGCGTCCACGTCCCCGAGGGCCTGCCCGGCGGCCTCGACCACCACCATCCACGCCCGCACCCGCTGGGCGGGCAGGGCCGCCCGGGTCAGCACGTCGCGGGCGATGTCCCGGGCGAGGTCCACCTCGCCGGCCGTGATGGCGTCCTCGGCGGCCAGCAACCGCCGCTCGTCGGGGCCCGGTTCGCCGTCCGCCGGGGTGTGCCGGGCGGCGAGCAGCCCGAGCGAGGCGGCAACCGACGGCGCTCCCCGGTCCCGGGCCAGGGCGGCGGCCTCGGCCAGCCGGGCGGCCACCTCAGGGTCGGTGCCGGTGGTGGCCAGGGCCAGGTGGCGGGCGCGTTCGATGGGGTCGGAGGCGGCGGTGGACAGGGCCGCGTGGACGGCGCGCCGCTCCCGGGCGGGCGCCTCGGCGTACAGCGCGGCCGAGATGAGCGGGTGCGCGAACCGTACGGCGGGGCCCTCCGGTTCGGTCGCCAGCAGCCCGAGGCCCGCCGCCTGGGCGCACTCGGCCTCGGCGTTCTCCCGGCCGGCCGCGTGCAGCAGCGCCGGGGTGGGACGGGCACCGGCGCTGGCCACCAGGAGGGTGCGGCGGGCCTCCTCGGACAGCATCTCCAGGCGGCTGAGCACCAGGGCGCGCAGCGACGTCGGCACGGGCAGCGGCTCGCCCGGCCGGGGCCGGGCGGTGCTCTCGGCCAGCGCCCGGCCGAGCTCCAGCGCGAACAGCGGGTTGCCGCCGCTGGTGCGGTGGATCTCGCGGACCGTGGAGCGTGGCAGACCGGTGTGGCCGCGGTGGTCGAGCAGTGCCGAGACCTGGGCGCGGGTCAGCGGCCCGAGGCGCACCGAGAGGGTGTCGGGCGGGCATGGGGGTCCCCCCGCTCGGGTGAAGCCGAGAGCGGGGGAGCGCAGATGACGGCCGTAGTCCTCGTCCTCGGTGCGCACGGCGCACAGCATCCGCACGGGGGTGCCGCCCAGCCGGCGGGCGGCGAAGCCGAGCAGTTCCGCGCTGGCCGGGTCCAGCCACTGGAGGTCGTCGGCGACGATCAGGACCGGCCCGCGGGCGGCGAGCACGCGCAGCGTGGAGAGGACGGCCAGGCGCAGGGCGAGGCCGTCGCGCTGGAGGGTGGACTCGCCGCGTCCGGTGAGCGCTGATTCCAGGGCGGTGCGCTGGGCGGCGGGCAGCTCGCCGGCCACCTCCTGAAGGACCAGACCGAAGAGGTCGGCGAGGGCCAGGAACGGCAGATGAGATTCGGACTCGGTGGCGGAACAGCGCAACACGGTGCGGGCCGCCGGAGCGTATTCCGCCGCCAATGCCCGCAGCACGGTCGACTTTCCTATTCCGGCCGGCCCGTGCAGCAGCACACTGCCACCGCGGCCGAGCTGCTCACGCGCCGCCGCGGACGGCTCCTCCCGGCCGATGACCAGCTCGGAGCGGCAGCCCGCAGGGCCCTTGAAGTCCCGTAGCACGGTCACCGCTCCCCTCGTGTGTCGTGTCCGGGCCAAATTCTAGGCAACGTGCCCCTGAATTCCGGTGTGCCGGCGTCGTGAGGGAAACAACAGCAGCCGTGCATGCCGGAATTCAAAGCCGAGCCGATCGAATACACGCCCCGCACGCACAGCCCTCCGACGGTACCCCGAGCACCCGACCGACGGTACTCCCACCACCGGGCGACCCGCCTCGACGACGGCGTCCGGGCCGCACCCGCACCAGCCCTCCGCCGAGCGGCGGCCCCGTGCGCAGACGCTCCCGGCCGGCTACGGCAGCACCCCCGCCCTGCGGGCCGCCGCGACCGCCTCGCCGCGGGTGTGGGCGCCCAGTTTGCGCATGGCCGAGCGGAGGTAGCCCTTGACCGTCTCGGGCCCGAGGCCCAGCCGGGCGGCGGCGGTCGCGTTCGTGGCCCCCGCCGCCACGCAGGCGAGCACGTCCACCTCGCGGGGGGCCAGGCGCACGCCGGGCTCCGGGACGGCCGCCACGGTCAGCAGGCCGCAGGCCTGGAGCAGCTCCGCGCGCAGGGCCGGGTCGGTGATCCGGGGGGCCAGGGCGCGCAGCGCCGCGTGCGCCTCGCGCACCTGTTCCCACGCCGGGCCGGACCGCGCGCCCTCCGGCTCCTCGGGCGCGGCGGCGGCCAGCAGCTCGCGGGCCTCCTCCCGCACCAGCAGCGCCTGCTCCACGTCCCGGGCCGCGCCCACCGCCGCGCTCAGCGTGCGGTCACCGAGCGGCTGGGCCGTGCGCAGGGCGCCGTACAGCACGCCCCGGACTCGGCGCCGTACCACGACCGGCACCGCGAGGACCGAGCGCAGCCCCTCCGCGGCCACCGCCGCGTCGTACTCGTGGCTGATCTGCCGGGACAGCGAGTAGTCGGTGACCGCGCACGGGTGGGCCCGCGCCACCGCCCGGCCGCCGAGCCCGTAGCCGGACGTCACCGCCAGCGCGCTGAGCGCGAGCGTCGCCGTACCGGTCAGCTCACTGATCCGCACCCGCGGCCGGCCGGGCTCGACCAGCCCGCCGAAGGCGACCGGAAGTCCCGTCGCACGCCGCAGCCGCACCAGCGCACCCCGGATCTCCGCCGCCCCGGCCGCGTCCGCCGTCACCCGCTCACCCCTTCGTCGCGCCTCCCGCGCCCACCACACCCCCGTTCGGGGGTGGTGAGACCTGCATCACGGATTACACGATGGAGCCGAGCCGCACGGCAATGGTCCGGATGCTGGACCGCACATGGAGGACAGATGACGACGGCGACGGAGACCTTCCGCGGAGCACGGGACTTCCTGCTGGCACACCGTGAGGACTACACCACGGCCTACGCCGGCTTCCAGTGGCCCCGCCCCGAGCACTTCAACTGGGCACTGGACTGGTTCGACGTCATCGCCGACGGCAACGACCGCACCGCCCTGCACATCGTCGAGGAGGACGGCAGCGAGGTCCGCCTCTCCTTCGCCGAGCTGTCCGAGCGCTCCGACCGCGCCGCGAACTGGCTGCGGGCGCGCGGTGTCGCCGCCGAGGACCGCGTCCTCGTCATGCTCGGCAACCAGGCCGAGCTGTGGGAGACGGCGCTCGCCGCGATGAAGCTGCGGGCGGTCGTCATCCCCGCCACCCCGCTGCTCGGACCCGCCGACCTGCGCGACCGCGTGCAGCGCGGCCGTGTCAAGCACGTGATCGTGCGCGCCGAGGACACCGCCAAGTTCGCCGACGTGCCCGGCGCCTACACCCGCATCTCGGTCGGCGGGGTGCCCGAGGAGGGCTGGGAACCCTACGAGGACGTCTACACCGCCCCGGCGGAATTCCTGCCCGACGGCCCCACCCTCGCCGACGACCCGCTGATGCTCTACTTCACCTCGGGCACCACCGCCCGCCCCAAGCTGGTCGAGCACACCCACACCTCGTACCCGATCGGGCACCTGGCGACCATGTACTGGATCGGCCTGAAACCCGGCGACGTGCACCTGAACATCTCCTCGCCGGGCTGGGCCAAGCACGCCTGGTCCAACCTGTTCGCCCCGTGGAACGCCGAGGCGACCGTCTTCATCCACAACTACACGCGCTTCGACGCCGCCCGGCTGATGTCCGAGATGGACCGGGCCGGCGTCACCACGTTCTGCGCCCCGCCCACCGTGTGGCGCATGCTCATCCAGGCCGACCTGAGCCTGCTGGACACCCCGCCCCGCGAGGTCGTCGCCGCGGGCGAGCCGCTCAACCCCGAGGTCATCGAGCAGGTCCGGCGGGCCTGGGGAGTCGCCGTCCGCGACGGGTTCGGGCAGACCGAGACGGCCGTTCAGGTCTCCAACAGCCCCGGCCAGGTGCTGAAGACGGGCTCCATGGGGCGGCCCAGCCCCGGCTTCCGCGTCGAACTGCTCGATCCGGTCTCCGGAGCGCCGGGCGCCGACGAGGGAGAGGTCGCGCTCGACCTCTCCGCGCGCCCCGTCGGCCTGATGGCCGGCTACCACGGCGACGCCGACCGCACCGCCGAGGCCATGGCCGGCGGCTACTACCGCACCGGCGACGTCGCCTCCCGGGACGCGGACGGCTACCTGACGTACATCGGGCGCTCCGACGACGTCTTCAAGGCCTCCGACTACAAGATCAGCCCGTTCGAGCTGGAGAGCGCCCTGCTGGAGCACGAGGCGGTGGCCGAGGCGGCCGTCGTGCCCGCCCCGGACGAGCTGCGCCTGGCCGTGCCCAAGGCGTACGTGGTGCTCGCCGAGGGCTGGGAGCCGGGACCCGGCACCGCCGAGGTGCTCTTCGAGCACTCGCGCCGCGTCCTCGCCCCCTACAAGCGGCTGCGCCGCCTGGAGTTCGGCGACCTGCCCAAGACCGTGTCCGGCAAGATCCGCCGCATCGAACTGCGCGAGGCCACCGCCCAGGGCTCCGACCACGAGTACCGCGAGGAGGACTTCCGGTGACCTCCGCCCTGTCGTACACCCACGGGACCGGCGACACCCCCCTGCTCGGCGACACCATCGGCGCGAACCTGGACCGCGCCGTCGCCGCCTGGCCCGACCGCGAGGTGCTCGTCGACGTCCCTTCCGGGCGGCGCTGGACCTACGCCGAGTTCGCCGCCGACGTCGACCGGCTGGCGTACGCGCTGCTCGCGACCGGCGTCGCCAAGGGCGACCGGGTGGGCATCTGGGCCGTCAACTGCGCCGAGTGGATACTGGTCCAGTACGCCACCGCCCGCGTCGGCGCGATCATGGTCAACATCAACCCGGCCTACCGCACCCACGAGGTCGAGTACGTCCTGAAGCAGGCGGGCGTGCGCCTGCTCTTCGCCACCCCGCGGCACAAGAGCAGCGACTACCGGGCGATGGTCGAACAAGTACGGGGCGCCTGCCCGGTCCTGGCCGAGACCGTCTACATCGGCGACCCGACCTGGGACGCGCTGATCGCGCGCGGGGCGCCAGGCCACGCGGACGAACTGCGGCTGCGCGCCGCCGGACTGTCCTGCGACGACCCCATCAACATCCAGTACACCTCGGGCACCACCGGCTTCCCCAAGGGCGCCACCCTCTCCCACCACAACATCCTCAACAACGGTTACTTCGTAGGGGAGTCGGTCGCCTACACCGAGCGGGACCGCATCTGCGTGCCCGTGCCCTTCTACCACTGCTTCGGCATGGTGATGGGCAACCTCGCGGCCACCTCGCACGGCGCGTGCGTCGTGATCCCGGCCCCCGCCTTCGACCCGGAGGCCACCCTGGAGGCCGTCCGGCGGGAGCGCTGCACCTCGCTGTACGGCGTCCCGACCATGTTCATCGCCGAACTCAACCTCCCGGACTTCGCCGCGTACGACCTCTCCACCCTGCGCACCGGCATCATGGCGGGCTCCCCCTGCCCGGTGGAGGTGATGAAACGGGTGGTCGCCGAGATGCACATGGCCGAGGTCTCCATCTGCTACGGCATGACCGAGACCTCCCCGGTGTCCCTGCAGACGCGCGTGGACGACGACCTCGAACACCGCACGGCCACCGTCGGCCGGGTCCTGCCGCACCTGGAGGTCAAGGTCGTCGACCCGGCCACCGGGGTCACCCTGCCGCGCGGCACGGCGGGCGAGCTGTGCACCCGCGGCTACAGCGTGATGCTCGGCTACTGGGAGGAACCCGAGCGCACCGCCGAGGCCGTCGACGCGGGCCGCTGGATGCACACCGGCGACCTCGCCGTGCTGCGCGAGGACGGTTACGTGGAGATCGTCGGCCGCATCAAGGACATGATCATCCGGGGTGGCGAGAACATCTACCCGCGCGAGATCGAGGAGTTCCTCCACGGCCACCCGAAGATCCGCGACGTGCAGGTCGTCGGGGTGCCGCACGCGCGGTACGGCGAGGAAGTGCTGGCCTGCGTGATCCCGCTCGACGCGGCCGACCCGCCCACGCTGGAGGAGATCCGCGCCTTCTGCGCGGGCCGCCTGGCGCACTACAAGATCCCCAGCCGGCTGTCCGTCCTGGACTCCTTCCCGATGACCGTGTCCGGCAAGGTGCGCAAGGTCGAACTGCGCCGAAGCCACGGCGGTGACGGCGCCGTCGCCGTGACCGGCGCCCCCACCGCGCCAGCGCCGCCGAAGAACCCGCGTCACGGATGAGCGGGCGCGGGGCGCCGCCCCCGCCGGCCGGGACGGACCGTCCGTCCCGGCCGCCGCCGTACCGGGGCAGCCCGTACGGCACCGTACGGGCGTAGCCGCCACGGCCGGCCGCACGAGGCGGTCCCCGCGCCCGACGGCGGTTTCGCCTCCGACGGCGGCTTCGCGCCCGACGGCGGCCTCGCCTCGGACGGCGGCTTCGCGCCCGACGGCGGTTTCGCCTCGGACGGCGGCTTCGCTCCCGACGGCGGCCTCGCCTCGGACGGCGGCTTCGCTCCCGACGGCGGCCTCGCCTCGGACGGCGGCTTCGCCTCCGACGGCGGTCTCGCCCCTGTCGGCGGCCTCGCCCCCGTCGGCCCACCTCCATCGACTCCCTCTGTTCGACCCGCCCGGCATGCGTCCGGCGGGCGCTCACGCATGCCCTCCGGCGGCCTTCCCCGCCCGACTCCCTTGACGGCCTCCGAGCACCGCTTTACATTGCTTCCAGATCGTAGAAACTACTTTCCGCTATACGGAAGTACGGAAGAAGCTCACCGCGGGGCGCGACGGAGTGCGAATCCGGCAGCCGAGACAGCAGAAGACAGCCGAAGCAGGAGTACTCGATGGCTCGTATGACCGCTGCCCGCGCGGCAGTTGAGATCCTCAAGCGCGAGGGCGTCACCGACGCGTTCGGTGTGCCGGGCGCGGCGATCAACCCCTTCTACGCGGCGCTCAAGGCCTCCGGAGGCATCAGCCACACCCTCGCCCGCCACGTCGAGGGCGCCTCGCACATGGCCGAGGGCTACACGCGCACGCACCCGGGCAACATCGGCGTCTGCATCGGCACCTCGGGCCCGGCCGGCACCGACATGATCACCGGCCTGTACTCGGCCATCGGCGACTCCATCCCGATCCTGTGCATCACGGGCCAGGCCCCGACCGCCGTGATCCACAAGGAGGACTTCCAGGCCGTCGACATCGCCTCCATCGCCAAGCCGGTGACCAAGATGGCGGTCACCGTCCTGGAGGCCGCGCAGGTCCCCGGCGTCTTCCAGCAGGCCTTCCACCTGATGCGCTCCGGCCGCCCCGGCCCGGTCCTGATCGACCTGCCGATCGACGTCCAGATGACGGAGATCGAGTTCGACCCGGAGACCTACGAGCCGCTGCCGGTCTACAAGCCGGCCGCCACCCGCGCCCAGATCGAGAAGGCGATCACGCTGCTCAACGCCTCCGAGCGGCCGCTGATCGTGGCCGGCGGCGGCATCATCAACGCCGACGCCGCCGACCTCCTGGTCGAGTTCGCCGAGCTGACCGGCACCCCCGTCGTGCCGACCCTGATGGGCTGGGGCATCCTGCCCGACGACCACGAGCTGAACGCCGGCATGGTCGGCCTGCAGACCTCGCACCGCTACGGCAACGCGACCTTCCTGGAGTCGGACTTCGTCCTCGGCATCGGCAACCGCTGGGCCAACCGCCACACCGGCAAGCTGGACGTCTACACGGCCGGCCGCAAGTTCGTCCACGTCGACGTCGAGCCCACCCAGATCGGCAAGATCTTCGCCCCCGACTACGGCATCGCCTCCGACGCCAAGGCCGCGCTGGAGCTGTTCGTCGAGGTGGCCGAGGAGCTGAAGGCGGCGGGCAGGCTGCCCGACCGCTCCGCGTGGTCCGCCGCCGCGCAGGAGAAGAAGGCCACGCTCCAGCGCCGTACGCACTTCGACGACATCCCGATCAAGCCGCAGCGTGTGTACGAGGAGATGAACAAGGCCTTCGGCCCGGAGACGCGCTACGTCTCCACCATCGGCCTCTCCCAGATCGCCGGCGCGCAGATGCTGCACGTCTACCGGCCGCGGCACTGGATCAACTGCGGCCAGGCCGGACCGCTCGGCTGGACCGTCCCGGCCGCCCTCGGCGTCGCCAAGGCCGACCCGGAGTCCCCGGTCGTCGCCCTGTCCGGTGACTACGACTTCCAGTTCATGCTGGAGGAACTGGCCGTCGGCGCCCAGCACAAGATCCCCTACGTGCACGTCCTGGTGAACAACTCCTACCTGGGCCTCATCCGCCAGGCGCAGCGCGGGTTCGACATGGACTTCCAGGTCAAGCTGGAGTTCGAGAACATCAACTCGCCCGAACTCGGCGTCTACGGCGTCGACCACGTCAAGGTCGCCGAGGGCCTGGGCTGCAAGGCGATCCGGGTGACCGACCCGAACGAGCTGGGCGCCGCCTTCGAGGAGGCCAAGAAGCTGGCCGCCGAGTTCCAGGTCCCGGTCGTCGTCGAGGCGATCCTGGAGCGCGTCACCAACATCTCCATGTCGGGCACCAACGACATCGGCAACGTCGTGGAGTTCGAGGAGCTGGCCACCGAGCCGCAGCACGCGCCCACGGCCATCAGGACCCTGAAGGCCTGAGACACGGCACCCTCACGGCCGGTGACACGGCCGCCGAGGGGCTGACGCACGACGGACGGCCCGTCCCCCGGCTCCGGGGGGACGGGCCGTCGGCTGCTTGCGGGGCGTACTCCGGCAGGGCTCGACCAGGACGCTCGGCGGGCGGGCGCGACGCCGACCTCCAGCAGCTCGTCCTCCTCCGGCGTCGTCGCGCCCCCTCTCCTGCCTGAGCACCGCCGGCGACAGGCCCTGCACGCACCTGGCCCGGGTCCGGGGCCGTCCCTCCCACGCCCGGAGCGCGCCGGCCACGCCGGCCTCCGCGTCCGACTGCGCCGGACCAGGGCTGTGGCGAGGGCGAGTCCGCCGATGCGTCCGCCGTGGACCGGCACGTGTGGCGGTCTCGTCCCCTCGGGCGTCCGCAGAACTGACGGCCGGGCTGACGGCCGGGCTGACGGCCGGTCATCGGGCGGCGCCGGGCAGTGGGACCGGGGCCCGCCGCCCCCGTGCCGGCGGGCCCCGCTGCCGGATGACTGCCCGGTGGGGCCAGGGGCCGAAGCCTGTTCCGGCCCGGTTCAGAGCTTGATTTGAGCATGGCGTAGCCGCCCTACGCCCCGTGCGGTACGCGACAGGGGACGCGCGCGGGTTGGGTGGGGCTGCTGCGGGGCGGGCGCCGGGCGGCCGCGGCCGCCGGCCTCAGGTCTCTCCGTGCTCGGACATGCCGGGCCACTCGTCCGGTCCGCCGCCCTGCCACTCAATGAGGTCGCTCTCCTCGACCTCGATGCGGTCCAGGTCGGCCAGCCGGAGGATCTCGACGACGTCGTCGAGGTGCGAGGCGAGTCCGAGGGTCACGTCGTCCTCGGTGACCCGCCGGGAACCGTCCAGCGCGGGGGAGTGCACGACGATGTGCGGATGCTGGGTGCTGTGGTCCATGCCCCCAGACTCCTGCCGGCGGAGCCGGTCCGCACCCTGGGGAAGGCGGGGAGCCCGGAGAGGGCGGGAACGCGCGAGGCCGGACGGCGCCGGATGCGGGACCGCCC
>NZ_JBHJUW010000168.1:0-16421 GCF_042268205.1 Streptomyces sp. NPDC056160 | reverse complement strand
CATCCGAGTACTTGTAGGTCCCCAACGGGAACTCCTGATCTCTGGAACTTCATAGTTCCAGTGTCCAGGGTGTCCACGACCAGGGGGAAACCTCCCAGCCACACCAGGGTCAGGGTGAGGCCGAAGGCCGCCAGCCAGGACTCCTGCGGGAGCACTCCGCGAGTGAGGGCTTTCTCGACCCGGCGCAGGTGCAGGGCCAGGAACGACGTACCCCGCGAGGACGCCGGGGCCACCGCTGCGGTATCCGAGGCCGTCCGCGTGGGAGAGGGCGGGCAGGACCAGGTCCGCCACGGCGAGGAACGCCAGCCCGAGCGCCCCGGCCCCGGCGAGTCCGCGGCCCCGGGGCGCGATGCGTGTCCAGCGCAGCCGGTGAGCCGCCAGCAGGCCGGCGGAGGCGGTCATCGTGCCCAGCACCAGCTGCGCGCACACCCCGGGTGCGACGCGAGCGTAGATCGTGTTCGACAGCACGCCGAGAAAGGCCCCCAGGCCCACCGCGTGGGCGAGGGTCAGCGCGGCCGACGGCCGGGTTCGGACGTACTGGACCAGCACCAGGGCGAGGACGATCAGACCGGCGGCACCCGCGAGGCCGTACGACCAGCCGGTGGCGGTCGGGGCCGTCGGTGGCACCGTCCAGCACAGCGCGGCCGTGAGGGTCGCCGCACCGAGGGTGAGAGCGGTGCGCGACACCACGGCGTCCATGGTCAGCAGGTCCCCGACGAGCCTCGGCGACGGTTCGGGGCCAAGGACAGGTGCCGGGGCGGTGTCCTGCCCGGCGCCGGTCCGGTCCCACGCCACGGCCAGTCCGGCCTCCACCTCGACCTGCGGGCCCCGGTCCCCGGCCGCCGTCTTCCGCCCGCCGCGGCGCTCGAACCGCCGCCGGGACAGCAGGGGGTTGCTGCTCTTCAGGGAACGCTGCTCGACACCTGACACGGCAGACACCTTTCTCTGCTGACTCACACTTGCGCATACATTTCCCCCGAACCCCACTCTCCGTTCCAAACTCATGTGTTTTGCTCGCCGGAGGGGTGGCCGGACGGGACCGGTGGGAGGACACGCTCCTGCCGGCGGGCGGCCGTGAAGAGAGCGATGCGTGCCTCGGCGCGCTCCGCCCCCGCAGGATCCCGTGCACATGACGCGGCGCCCCCGGGGACCGTTCCCTGGGGGCGCCGCGCACCGTATCGCTCCGTCGCCGTGTGGCGGTGGTGTGTCAGGCGGGGAGATTCCAGAGCTGGTTGTCGGAGGCCGCGCAGGACCAGATCTGGAGCTTGGTGCCATTGGCCGAACTCGGGCCCGTCGCATCCAGGCACTTGCCCGACTGCGAACCCACCAGCGTCCCGTTCCCCTGCGACGACCACTTCTGCGACGCCGCACCCGAACAGGTCGCCAACTGCACCTGCGTACCGTTCGCCGTGCCACCACCCGCCACGGTCATGCACTTGCCCAACGCCCGCAGCGTCCCGTCAGACGCCACCGGCCAGGACTGCCCACTGCCCGACCCGCACACGTTCAACTGCACAGCCGTACCGTTCGCCGAGACAGAACCCGCCACCTCCGCGCACTTACCCCCGTACCCGCTGATACCACCCGACGGACGCGACGACGGCACACCCCAGACCTGATTGTCCGAAGCCGCACACGACCACACCTGAAGCCTCGTGCCATCGGCCGAACTCGGACCCGTCGCATCCAGGCACTTGCCCGACTGCGAACCCACCAGCGTCCCGTTCCCCTGCGACGACCACTTCTGCAACGCCGCACCCGAACAGGTCGCCAACTGCACCTGCGTACCGTCACCGGTACCGCCACCGGCCACCGTCATGCACTTCCCCAGCACACGCAGCGTCCCGTCAGCAGCCACCGTCCACACCTGCGACGACGACGAACCACACACATTCAGCTGCACCGCCGTACCATCCGCCGTGGCACCCCCCGCCACCTCGGCGCACTTGCCGTTGTATCCGGCGATCCGACCCGAAGGACCCGACACCGACGAGGCCGACGGCACCTTCCACTTCTGACCCGCGTCACCCGCATTGCACTCCCAGATGATCAACGGATTACCGTCCGCCGTACTCCCGTCCGCGTCCTCCAGACACAAACCCGACTTCCCGTTCACCAGATACCCGTTGGCCGCGTCCACCGACCACTGCTGCTCCTTCGAACCGTCGCAGTAGTCCAGCACGACGCGGGTGCCGTTGCCGGTCCCGCCGTTCTCGGCGGTCATGCACTTGGCCTGGTTCCACAGGGACTTGTCCGGGCCGAGCGCCCACTGCTGGGAGGCGCTGTCACCACAGGAGCGGAGGACGACCTGCACCCCCGCGGCGGGTCCGGCCGCCAGGTCGACGCACTTGGAGCCGAAGCCCGTGATGTGACCGATGGGACCGTCCGGCTGGGGGGCCGGGGTGTGGGTGGTGCCGCCGATGGCCATGGCGAAGACGTGGCCCTGGGGTGCTCCGGCGTTCGGGTCGTCCGACGTGGGGAGGATGACGGCCTGGACCGTCTTGCCCGGTGCCAGGGGCACGGTGGTGGTGAAGAGGTTGACCTTCTGGTTCTGCTTGCCGTTGTTGCTGTTGATGTACGGGAAGCTGCTGAGCAGGTCGCTGCCCTGGGCCACGTTGGTGCTGTCCCACCAGTCGGAGAAGCTGAGGCCGTACTGCTGCGTGGTGCCGTCGGTGTACACGACGGTGCCGACACCCTGGAGCGGGCCGCTGGTGCCGCTGCCCACGAAGCCGAGTTCGCTGCCCGAGCCGGACAGGGCGATCGCCTGGCCCCGCGCGTCGATGGCGTTGGGGCTGCCCGCCGGGACGTCCGGCCACTGGTAGGTCAGTCCGTCATGGGTGAAGGAGCCGCCGGGGGCGAGGCCCTCGGCGGCCAGGGCCTGGGCGGAGAAGCTGAAGCCGCCGCCGTCGTACTTGCCCGGCCCGGGGTCACCGTCGTCGGTGACGCCGACGTTGGTGTAGGCGGCATTCTGGTTCGTGAAGGGCACCCGGAGGGTGGCGTCGGCCGTGTAGGTGCCGACCGTGTGGGTGGCGGTCGCGTTGAGCAGGATGTTGCCCGGTGCCGCTCCCGAGGGGGCGGTGACGCGCCAGGTCGTCGTGGCGGTGGTACCGGCGGCGACGCTGGTGAAGGTGGCCGGCGTGGTGGCCTGCACGGTCCAGCCGGAGGGAGCCGGGAGGGTCACAGTGACGGCGGTGAGCGCGGATCCGGTGCCGTTGGTCAAGGTGGTGGTCGCCGTGGTCGTCTGGCCGGGCTGGGTCAGCGCGGCCGTCTTGAGGGCCAGGGCGTCCTGGACCACCATCACCATGGAGCCGGTGACACCGCCGACGGTGGCGTTCATGGTGGTGACGCCGTCGGACGCGGCGGTGACCACGCCCGAGGAGCTGACCGTGGCCACGGTGGGGTCGCTGCTGGAGTACTGGACGGTCGTCATGGACAGGTCCGTGAAGGACTGGTCGTTGTTGACCGCCTCAACGATGTGGTCCGCCGTGATCGAGGTGTCCCGATGTTCCCTGGTGGGGTCGGTGTCGTCCTTGATCCAGGGGTTCTTCCCGGTCAGGTCGAGGGTGTCCCCCGCGTGGAAGACGACCTGGCCGGGCTGGACGGTGACGGTGCGCACCTTCGGGGTGAGGGTGCCGGTGATGTTCACCGTGGCGGTGCTCTGCACGGTCGCGGAGTCGGAGGCGACGCGCAGCGCCCAGGCGCCGGGGAACACGGTCTGCCGGGAGGTCGCGGGGTTCCAGACGCTCAGGTCGGACGCGGCGACCGGCAGGGTGACGTGGGTCTTCTCGCCGGGGTCGAGGACTCCGGTGTTCTTGAAGCCGACGAGCCGCTGCCGGGGCATCGTCACTCCGGAGACGGTGAAGGAGTTGGCGGCGTAGAGCTGCGCGACCGTGGCTCCGGGGGTGTCGCCCGTGTTGGTGACGTCGAAGGAGACGTTCACCGTGCCGTCGGCGGTGATGGCGGACTTGTCCACCTGGGCGGCCGAGTAGGCGAAGCTGGTGTAGCTGAGCCCGTAGCCGAAGGGGTAGCTGGGGGTGCCGGTGAAGTACTGGTAGGTCTGGCCCTTGCCGTCGCTCTGTGCCGGGGTGAGTCCGTAGTCGTTCTTCCCGGCGAGCTGGGTGTCGTCCTTGTACCAGGTGAACGTCAGGTGGCCCTGCGGGTTCTGCTTGCCGAAGAGGGCGTCGGCGAGCGCGGTGCCCTGGCTCTGGCCGTTGTAGCTGCTGAAGAGGAGGGCGGCGGCCTTGGACTGGCGGGCGGCGATGTCCACGGCGCCCACGGCTCGGAGGTCCAGGACGGTGTTGGGGTTGCCGAGGGCCGCGACCTGGTCGATCAGGGCGTTCTGGTTACCGGGCAACGCGAGGCTCGCGCGGTCCTTGCCCTCCGAGGCGGTGTCCTGGTCGGTCGGTGCCTGCCACGACGACGACGAGGTCGGCGGCCTTGACGGCGGCCTGGGTGGCGGTGCTGAGCGTCACCGGGCCGGTGCCGGTGGTGCTGCCGCCGGCCGCGTCGTAGAGGACGGACGCGTTCGGATTGGCAGCCCTCAGGGCGTCAGCGATGCCCTGCCGCATCGAGATCTGCTGGTCGGGGGCGTTGCCGTAGCTGCCGAGGCTGACCGTGTCGGCGAGCTTGCCGAGGACGACCACCTTGTTCACCGATGCGGCCTTGAGGGGCAGCAGCGGACGTCCGGTCGCCGCGAGGGTGCTGTTCTTGAGCAGCACCATGGAGGCGTCCGCGGCCTTGGCGGCCAGTGCCTTGTGGTCGGCACTCTGGATGACGGACTTGTCGATGGAGGTGTAGGACACGCTGCCCGGCGGGTCGAACTCACCGGTCCACATCCGGACGGTGAACACCTTCACCAGCGCGGTGTCGATGACGCCCTCGGAGAGCAGGCCCGCCCGAACGGCCTCCATGACGTTGGCGGTGGTCATCTCCTCGCCACTGCAGTTGAGGTCGTTGCCCGACCTGAGTGCCATGGCCTGGCCGCCGGCGGGGGCACGGACCTCGGCGCCCGTCTTCCCGTCGATCCAGAGCGGGTTGCCGCGGGAGCCGTTGGTGGTGAAGGGCGCGGGCGCCCAGTCGTGGCCCTCGTCGGGCAGCTTGTACCTGGTGCCAACACCGCCGCAGTCGGAGGTGGTGAAACCGCCGAACCCGTAGGTGCGATGGGCGAGTTCGTTGTTGGTGTACGTGTTGGCGACCGCCGGGGTGCCGTTGATCGCGTTGTAGGAGGTCATCAGTCCGGCGACGTGCGCCTCGCCGATCAGGCTCGCGAACTGCCTGGTGTAGTAGTCACGCAACTGCGAGTCGTCGACGTCGGAGCTGATGCCGGTGCGGCCGTCCTCGACGTTGTTGAGCGCGTAGTGCTTGGCGGTGGCGGCGGCCTTCAGGTAGCCGTTGAGCGAGGTGCCGTCGGGCTTCTGCCCCTGGAAGCCGTTGACGAACTGGCCGCCCAGCTTCGCCTGGAGGTAGGCGTCCTCGCCGTACGACTCGTCGTGCCGACCCCACAGCGGGTCGCGGTCGTTGTTGACGGTCGGGGCGAAGTAGGTGAGGGCGCCGTAGTTGTCCGCCGAGGAGCCGAGGTTGTTCTGGCCGGTGCCGAACAGCGACTTGTCGAGGAAGCCGCGTGCCTCGTCGGAGATGGCCGAACCCACCTGGTACTGGAGTTCGGGGTCCCAGGCCATGGAGGTGGCGAGGCTGGTCGGAAAGCCGGTGGCCTTGACGGGCCAGGAATCGCCGTCACCGACGTTCTTGCCGTTGCCGAGGGCCTGGATGCCGTGCAGGGCCTCGTTCCAGTAGGTGTACCCCTGGACGCCGAGACCCGGGATTGCGGGCGCGTCGTTGGTGATGAGCTGGCGGATCTTCTGGTCCAACGTCATCCGGGAGACGAGGTCGGCAGCCCGCTCCTGGAAGGAGCGGCGGGTGTCCTTGTAGAGCGGGGTGGACTGTGCGCCACCGTCGGTGACGGTCGGCTGGGTGAGGGGTGCCGCCGTGGCGCAGGGTGCTGCCAGGACGAGGGCGGCGACGGCCGAGGCGAGCGCCCCCGTGCGTCTTCCGCGGCGTCTCGGGTGGCGTCTTGGACGTTGCATGTGTCTCTCTCCGGATGTGCGGTGACCGGGCGGCCACCGTGCACCTTTTCACATATGGGCCACTCCGTGAGCACGTTTCCCGAACACATGTCGACCAGCTCTCGAACTGCGGGACAGGTGTGAGGTGAAATGCCGCGGGACCGGCTGAACCGAGCGGTGGGCGGGACCGTTGTGACGTGTGGGGGAACTGTCGGCAACGCCGTCTGTCCGGCGAGCACCGCTCGGGACATCATCGGCGACCGCGGCGTGGTCGGCGGCGGGCCGGCCCTGTCGCGCGGGCGGCTCACTCGGCCGCGAAGGGGCCGGTCGCCGTCTTCGTCGCCCACCTGATGTCGGTCCGGTTCAGCCTCGGCTCGGGCTTCGGCGTGCGCGCCCGTGACGCGGCGGCGCTGCGGCTGGCCGCCGCGCTGCGCGCCGAACCGCTGCCGCGCGTGGTCGTGGTGGGCGACTTCAACGGCACCACCGGCGACCGGGCGCTGGCTCCGGTGACCTCCCGGCTGCGTTCCGCCCAGGCCGAGGCGGGGGCCGGGTTCGGTTTCAGCTGGCCGGCCGCGTTCCCGGTGGCCCGCATCGACCAGATCCTGGTCCGGGGTGTCGATCCCCGCTCGGCCTGGTCGCTGCCGGCCACCGGCAGTGACCACCTGCCGGTGGCGGCCTCACTGCGGCTGTGACGCCGTCCGTGCCAGGGCGGCCTCGATCTGCCGCAGTGTGCTCTTGTAGGCAGTGCGTTCCGCCAGGCGCAGCAGCTCCTCGCGGGCGTCCGGTCCGGTGAGGCGGGCCAGCGCGTACACGGCGCCGTTGGCCACCTTCGGGTTGCACGGGCCGTGCCCGGGCACCACGCGCAGGGCCGTGTCGACCAGGGCGCCGAGCGCGGTGGCCGTCTCCTCGCACGGTTCGGTGCGGGCGAGCAGCCAGGCCAGTCCCCGCAGGGCGTTGGCGTTGAACGGGTCGAACAGCTCGTTGACCGGGGCCTCGCGGTGGTCCTGGCGCAGGGTGAGTGTGCGCGGGCGGCCGGCCAGTGCCAGCCAGGGCAGGGCACGTGTCCTGAAGGCCTCGGGACCGATGTCATCGAGGAGCGCGCCGCCCTTCCTCTTCCATGTCGCGGTCGGCTTGGCCGTCCTGGCGGTGGCGGCGTGGGACAGCAGGTCCCGCCAGGCCGGGCGGAGCGGGAGTACGTCGGCCATGGCGGTCTCGGCCCACTGCTCGCCGACGTCGAGCACGGGCTCGGTCATCCGGCCGGCCAGTTCCCCGAGCCCGGAGTACCTGTCGTCCGCCCCGCGCCGGAACGCGGCGACGACGGCGGGCGACAGCGGGCGGCCCGCGTCGAGTTCGGCCTCGGCGAAGCTCACGCTCTCGCCGATCGGCCGCCAGCGGTCCTCGGTGACGGCGAGCGTCTCGCGCCGCTCGGCGACCAGCGTCTCGCCGGGCAGGTCCCGGGAGAGGACGAGGGAGAGGTACAGAGGTACAGCAGTGCGTGCCGCAGTCCTCGGTCCGCCGGTCCCAGCCGGGCGGGTATGGCCGCCACCAACCGGGCCCGTGTCGCGGCCGGCTGCCCGGCGAGCTGCTCGACGACCTCCCCCCAGACCATGCCGAGAAAGCCCCGGCTGGCCTCGCAGGCGGCGACGGCCACGTCGAGCACGGCCTCCGGGTCACCGGCCGCCAGGGCCAGATCGACACGCTCGCAGTATCCGATTCCGGTCATGTTTCTCCAGCACCGTTCACATGTGTGTATGGCCGGCTTCGCGCAGGCCACGCCGACCATACATGCGACATGTGACATGAGCGGGTGTGTGTCAGCCTCGGTAGGTCTCGAGCAGCCGCAGCCACACCTCGCTGATCGTCGGGAACGGCGGGACCGCGTGCCACAGCCGGTCGACGGTGACCTCGCTGGTGATGGCGATCGTGGCGGAGTGCAGGAGTTCACTCACGCCCGGTCCGGCGAAGGTGGCGCCGACGACGGTACGGCGGTCGGGGTCGATGAGGACGCGGGCCCTGCCCCGGTAGTCCGGGCGGTGCTGCACGGCGCCGGCGAGCAGGCCGATCTCGTAGTCGACGACGTCCACGCGCTGGCCGGTGCGTTCCGCCTCGGCGGTGGTCAGGCCGACGGCGGCGATCTCCGGCTCGGTGAACACGACCTGGGGTACGGCCTCGCAGTCGGCGGTGGCGGTGTGGCGGCCCCAGCGCGCGGTGTCGAGGGGGGCGCCCTGCGCCCTGGCCGCGATGACGGCGCCGGCGATCCGGGCCTGGTACTTGCCCTGGTGGGTGAGGAGGGCACGGTGGTTGACGTCGCCGACGGCGTAGAGCCAGTCGCCGGGGACGTCGGTGACTGTGAAGGAGTCGTCTGTGGTGATCCAGTCACCGGGGGTCAGGCCGACCGTGTCCAGGCCGATGTCCTCGGTGCGCGGTGCGCGGCCGGTCGCGAGCAGCAGCTCGTCCGCGATCAGCGTGCTGCCGTCGGAGAGGGTGAGGTGGACCTCGCCGTCCGGGCCGTCCGGACGGGTCGCGGAAGTGATGGTGGTGGTGAGACGCAGGTCCGTGCCCGCCTCGCGGAGGCTGTCGGCTACCATCTCACCGGCGAACGGCTCCATGCGGGTCAGCAGTCCCGGCTCGCGCACGATCAGGGTGACGTCGGAGCCGAGGGTCTGGTAGGCGGTGGCCATCTCGACGGCGACGACCCCGGCGCCCAGGACGGCGAGCCGTCCGGGGACCTTCTGGGAGCTGGTGGCCTCGCGGCTGCTCCACGGCCGCAGGGTGTCGAGGCCCGGCAGCGGCGGGAAGGAGGCGCGGGTGCCGGTGCAGACGGCCACGGCGTGCACGGCGCGCAAGTGCAGCACCTCCCCGTCCGGGGTGTGCACGGTCACCTGCCGGGGCCCGTCCAGGCGGCCGTGGCCGCGGACCAGTTCGATGCCGGCGCCCTTGAGCCAGTCCACCTGGCCCTTGTCGTCCCAGTCGGCGGACATGCGGTCGCGGTGCGCGAGGACCGCCGCGGTGTCCAGGGGGCCCGCGACGGCCGGGTTCAGGCCGGGGACACGGGCGGCGTCGGCGCGCAGCAGGGCGGGGCGCAGCAGGGCCTTGCTGGGTTCGCAGGCCCAGTACGAGCATTCGCCGCCGATGAGTTCGCTCTCGACGATGACGGTGCTGAGGCCCGCGGCGGTGGTGCGGTCGGCGACGTTCTCGCCGACCGGGCCCGCACCGATCACTACGACGTCGTAGGCGCGGGTGTTCTCGGTCGTCACTGGTACTCCGGAGGTGTGGGCGGGGGTGCCGGTCAGGTGTGTGGCAGGCGGGGGCGCCGGTGGCCGGGCGGCGGGGCCGGGCGGGGACGGCGGTCCCGAGGGGGCGGTCCGGGGAGGGGGGCCGCCCCCTCGGGGGCTGGTGCGGAGGGTCAGCGGCCGGGGGCGCGCTCGGTGACCTCCTGGATGAACCACTGGTTGCCGTCCGGGTCCTCGAACGAGGCGAAGGAGCCGTAGCTGGCCCGCTCGGGGTGCAGTCCGGGCTTCCGGTCGGCGTTGCCGGGGTGGTGGAAGATGCCGGTGACGTCCTGGAACGGCTCGCTGACCTCGACGCCCCGCCCGGCCAGTTCCTGGCGGGCGGCCTCGATGTCGGTGACGACGAGGTGCAGGCCGTGCAACGTGCCCGGCTCGGCCTGGGTGACGCCGTCACCGAAGATGACGGAGCAGCCCGAGCCCGGCGGGGTCACCTGGACGACGCGGTAGCCGTCCTGGACGGGGAAGTCCGCGTCGAGCCGGAACCCCATCCGCTCGGTGTAGAACTCCTTGGCGCGGTCGACGTCCGACACGGGCAGGACGAGCACTTCGAGCTTCATGTCCATGGCGATGGTCTCTCCTTCGGTGGCGATGCGCGGTCGATCGGTGCTGGGTCCCGGTGTGTGTCCGTGTCACCGGGTGGTGGCGCGTGCGGCCTTCTCGATGACCCCTGCGACGAGGTGGGGGTGGGAGACGGCGACGGAGTGGGATGCAGCGACTTCGGTGGTGTGGGCGTGGGCGCGCTGGGCCATGAAGCGCTGGGCGGCGGCGGGGATGTTGAGGTCCTGGGTGGTGATGACGTCCCAGCTGGGGATGGTCTTCCAGGCGGCGGTGGTGGCCTTCTCCTCCAGGGCGGCCTGGGCGATGGGGCGTTGGCCGGCGGCGGCGAGGGCGGCCTGGTTGCGGGAGACGTCGGCGGCGAACTGGTGGCGAAACTTGTCCTGCTGGATGTAGAGGTCGGTTCCGGTGGTGCCGTCGGGGTTGGTGAAGGGGACGGGGTCGAGGGCGTCGGGGAGGGTGGAGCCGGGGTACTTGTTGGTGAGTCCGAGTGCGGTCTCGCCGGGGGCGGGGAGGAAGGCGGCGACGTAGACGAGGGCCTTGACGTCGGGGTCGCCGGTGGCGGCCTGGCTGATGACGGAGCCGCCGTAGGAGTGGCCGACGAGGATCTTAGGGCCCTTGATGTGGCCGAGGAGGCTGCGCAGGGAGGTGGCGTCGCTGTGGGGGCCGCGCAGGGGGTTGGCGGCGGCGACTACGGGGTAGCCGTCGGCGCGCAGTTCGTCGATCACGCCGTTCCAGCTGGAGGCGTCGGCGAAGGCGCCGTGTTCCAGGACGACGGTCGGCCTGGCGTGCCGGCCGGCCTCGGCGTGCTCGGGCGCGCTGTTGGCGGTGACCGCGAAGGTACCGACCGCGACACCTGCCGTGACCGTGGCCGCGACCGCCGTGACGAACCGCCGACCACGCAGACCCTTGATGCTGAACACGAATGATCACCTTCCAAAAAATTCGAACTGTGCTGAATGAGAACGCTTCTCGTGGCCGCCGCCGGGGCGAACCGTTGGGCCAAAGACCCGCACGGGGGCTCGGTGTTCCCTCACTGTGGGCCACTTCCGAAGCTCCCCGCATCCGTCACATGACGGTCATGCACGGGTACGTACACCCGCTCGCCCGCCCGAACGGGGGTCGAACACCTAAGCCATTCGACGCTCAGGCGCGCACACCTGACCGCCCCGCCCGCGGCACAGCGACCAATTCGTTACCTGTGTCACCGGTACCTTCCGGGGGTTCCGGCACGTGTGAAGTAGTGATCGTCGATCACGAAAGGACAGATCTTGAGGAGACTCCTTACCGCTCCCCCCGCGCGGCGCTCCCTGACGGCGGGTGCCGTGCTGCTCGCCGCTGCCTCGGCCCTGGCGTCGGCGTCGGCCAGCACCGCGTCGGCGAGCACCGCCGACGGCGGCCGGCACCACGGCCGGCACCAGGTGGACTACGTCGCCCTCGGCGACTCGTACGCCTCCGCGCCGCTCGTGCCCACCCAGGTCGACACCACGTGTCTGCGCTCTGACCAGAACTACGCTTCCCTGGTGGCGCGTTCCTCGCGGGCGGCGCTGACGGACGTCACGTGTCCGGGCGCGACCACCGCGGACATGGCCGCCCCGCAAGGTTCGGTGCCCGCCCAGTTCGACGCGCTGGACCGGGGGACCGACTTGGTCACCCTCACCGTCGGCGGCAACGACATCGGCTTCTCGACCGTGCTGGGCACGTGCGCGAAGCTGTCGGCCTCCGACCCGGCCGGCGCACCCTGCCGGTCGTACCTCACCGGCAAGGGCACCGACCAGATCTCGGACGCGGTCGCCCGGACCGCGCCGAAGGTCGCGGACGTGCTGCGCGGCATCCACCGCCGTGCCCCGCACGCCCGGGTCGTGGTCGTCGGCTACCCCGACCTCTTCCCGGACGACGGTGTCGGCTGCACCGGCGCCAAGGTACCCCTGGCCGCCGGTGACTTCTCCTTCCTCCGGGACAAGGAGAAGGAGTTGAACGCGATGCTGGCCCGGCAGGCGCGGCGTGGCGGCGCGGAGTACGTGAACACGTACTCCCCGACCGTCGGCCACGATCTGTGCCGGCCAGCCGAACAGCGCTGGATCGAGACGTTCGCGCCGGAGACCCCAGCCGCGCCGGTCCACCCGAACGCGGCGGGTGAACGTGCGATGGCGGGTGCCGCCGAGCGGGTCCTGACCCGCCACTGGTGGCACCGGTGACGGCCGCCCCGTCGGGCGGTACACACACCGCGTCGTCCTGAGGGGGCAGGGGCCCGGCATAGTGCCGGGCCCCGTCCCGTTCGCCCGCCCCCACGGCTCAGAGCGAACGAGAGCCGTACGGGCGGTCTCTCCGGTCGGGGGAACCGTGGAGACCACCCGCCCCCTGCCTCCCCGTTCCGGAGGGGCAGGAGCCTTCATCTAGTGAACGCACGGCACCGGGTCTCGGGTTCACGTGGGCGCCACGGTTTTTCCGGGGAGCGTCAGGCGGCGGCGGTGGCGTTGATGGTGACGGGGATGTTGCCGCGGGTGGCCTTGGAGTAGGGGCAGATCTGGTGGGCGGCGTGGGCGAGTTCCTGTGCGGTGGTCTGGTCGACTCCGCCGAGGACGGGGCTGAGGATGGCGGAGAGGGAGAACTCGCCGTCGTCGCCGTGGGTGAGGGTGACCTCGGCGGTGATGGCGGTCCTGGTGAGCTTGACGTGGCGGACGGCGGCGGCGCGGCGCAGGGCGCCGAGGAAGCAGGCGGCCCAGCCGGCGGCGAAGAGTTGTTCGGGGTTGGTGGCGTCGCCGGCGCCGCCGAGTTCCTTGGGGATGGCCAGGGTGTGTTCCAGCAGGCCGTCAGCGGAGCGGGCGGTGCCGCCGTTGCGGCCTTCGCCGATGGCGTCGACGCGGGCGGTGTAGGTGACGGCCATGACGGGTTCTCCCTGTGTGTGTTTCACGGGTTGGTGTGTACGTGTGTGTCGGGGCCTCCTGCCCGGGTGACTCCTCGACTTCGATGTCACCTGTTCAGGCGGTGACGTAATCATGGCAGGGATCTTGTCACCCGTCAAGCCGGTGACGCACTCTGTTGCGTGGCTCGCGCGGGCACCTGTACGCAGTACGCGGCCCGCCCGTGCCGGAAGGCACGGCCGGACCGCGTACCAAGTAGAGGGATCACCGGCGCACCGGCGACCCGAAAGCCGCTACTGCCAGCGCACGATGCGGGGCGCCTTGGTGGTGCCCTCGGCGCCGTACTTGCGGCCGGGAGTTTCGGCCTGCCAGCCGCCACGGGGCGAGGCGATGCCGGCTATGTCGAAGTGCGCTCCCCCGGCGTTGTAGAAGCCGCCGATGGTGTAGCCGCCGGGTGCCCAGATGTCGAAGGTCTGGCACTGCCCGCGGCGGACCGCCGTGGAGTGCACACCGTCCGACCAGGTGATGTCGGCGTCGTAGTTGCCCTTGGCGCACAGTTGGACGCGGTGGTTGCTGATGGCCGCAGAGGCCGGGGTCCCGGCCGCAACGACCGCGGCACCGGTGGCGAGGACGACGGCACCCGTCGCCATGAGGGAACGCCGGCGCGGACCCTTCTTGCTGCGCATGAACTCTCCTTGTCCGGCCGGCCGGGCGGGCGGTCGGCGGAGCCGCCACCGGTCCCCACGGAGGGCAACGGTGCCGGTTCTGCTCACCGGCCACCTCCCTGGGCCAGGTACGGGGGGTGAATGGTCTGTCACCTGCACAACGGGTCCCGCCCCCACGCGAGTTCACACCCTTCGCCGGAACCCCTCACAGCGCCAGCACCGTCTTACCGGTGTTCTCACCCGCGAAGAGCCCGAGCAGCGCCTCGGGGAAGCGTTCGACGCCTCCCGTGACCACATGGGTGCGCTCCTCGAGCTGTCCGGAGCGCAGCCAGTCCGCCAGCTGAGCCCTCGCCTCACCGTAGCGGGCGGCGTAGTCGAAGATGACGAAACCCGTCATGGAGGCCCGGCTGACGAGCAGTTGCATGTAGTTCGAGGGGCCCTTCACGCCCTGTGCGGAGTTGTACTGGGACACGGCTCCGCTGATCACCACCCGGGCCCCGCGGGCCAGCCTGGTCAGGACGTCGTCGAGCACGTCACCGCCGACATTGTCGAAGAACACATCCACCCCCTGCGGGGCGAGGTCCCTCACCTGGGCCCGCACCGACCCGGACTTGTAGTCCACCGCGCCGTCGAAGCCCAGTTCCTCCACCAGGTGACGGCACTTGCCGGGGCCGCCCGCGATGCCGATGACCCGGCAGCCCCGGATTTTCGCGATCTGCCCGACCAGTGCGCCGACGGAGCCCGCGGCGGCGGAGACGACCACCGTTTCGCCGGGCCGGGGACGGCCGACGTCGAGCAGGCCGAAGTACGCCGTGAGCCCGCTGAAGCCGAGGACCCCGAGGTGAAGGGGCGCCTCGCCCAGGGACAGGTCGACCGTGCCGACGTCCAGGCCGTCGGTGACCGCGTAGCGCTGGACGCCGAAGGTGCCGCTCACCACCGCGCCGACCGGGTGACCGGGGTGACGGGACTCGACCACCCGCCCGATCCCGGCCGCGCGCATCACCTCGCCCAGGGCCACCGGCGGTACGTAGGAGCGGACCTCGTTCATCCAGGAGCGCATGGCGGGGTCGATGGACACATGCTCGACCTGGACGAGGAACTCCCCCTCGCCGGGCTGTGGGGCCGGTTCCTCGACGTACTGGAAGTCGGAGACGGCGGGCAGGCCGACGGGCCGTGCCGTAAGGCGGTACTGGGCGTTGATTCGGGACACGTGAGTCTTCCTCTGGAGGTGCCGGTATGTCGGTACGCCGGGCACCGAACCGAACGCCGGCACGGACGACAGGGAGCCTCGACATGGCTCCCCGGGGAACGTACGAGGTATGCGGTCCTCCTCGACGTGTATCGGCCAAAGTCGGTTGCGGCACCGGTCATGGGAGCGGGGACCCGTGCTCAAGCGGGTGCGGTGCCGACGCCCACGAGTCGGCGCAGCCCCGGTCCGGAGCCGGGGCGAACGCTCGCCGGACACGCGGTCGTGTCCCGGGACATGCCCGTGGCCGCCGCCGTCGGCCAGGTCGAGCGGGGGGCGGCAGTGTCCCCTGCCTCGACCCTCGACAGTGCCCGTCCGGGCCGTCCGCGGTGCGGGAACGGGACGCTTCAGCAATCGCATCGAAGGCAGAAGCCACCCATGGACAGCTCGCCTTGACGATCACTCATCCATGTACATGTCGTCCATCGAACCGTCGTCCTCGCCTCCACCGACGACTGCAGGCGAACCCGTTTCATTGGCAGCAGAAGGCCCCTCACTGGCGGAACGTGGGAAGAAGTCTCGCTGGAGTTCCTCTTCCCACCGTTTTCGTGCCGTGAGCTGACGGTGGGCAGGCCGAGGGCCTGAGTGTCGTCTCGGGGTGGCGCCGGGTTCCACTGCTCCGGGTGTTGAGCTGCTGTCGTAGGGGCGGGGATTCCGTTGGTCAGCCGGGGTTCGGCAGGAGTGCGAGCCGGTCGAGAGCTGTGGTGATGTGGCTGGTCCAGGGCCAGTGCCGGGCCAGGCGGAGGATCCGCCGGCGGCCGGTGGTCACGAGTTGTCCGGCCGTGGTGAACAGGCGGAGCCGTAGTCCGCGGGGCTCCCAGAGGCGGGCCTTGCCGGTCAGTGCGAGCATCGGCATCCAGGCCGGCAGGTCGAGAGCGATCTGCACGATCTCCAGCCAGATCCGGTTCTGGGCGGTGCGGTGCAGGGGCAGGTTGCGCAGGCCGGTGGCCCGGGCGGCCCGGATGCGGTCCTCGGCCCGGGCCCGCAGCCGGTGACGCAGCTCGAGCTCGGCGATCGGCCGGCCCAAGGTGTTGGTGGCGAAACAGGTCAGCCGCATGCCGTCCGCATCCGTGCGCCTCAACTGAGCTCCAGGGTGTGGCCGTTCCTTCCTGAGGATCAGCCGCATGCCCTTGGGCCAGCCGTCCAGGACATCGCCGGTGAGTTCGGCGACCAGGCGCCGTCACGGATCTCGCCGTCGGCCTCGACGGCCGCCGTCCAGGCCCACGCCGGAACCTTCAGCACGCGGCTGTGGATCCCCTCGGTGATCACCATGCCGACCGAGTAGGACAGCCACCGTCCTCGCCGTGCGAGCCAGGCGACGAAGTCGTGGGTGCCGCCCGCGGAGTCGGTGCGGACCAGGATCCGGCGCCCGCGCCGGTAACTCTTCGGCACTGGGCCAGGGCCAGGTGGGTGGCGACGATGTGGTCGGTGGCCGTGTTCGAGCCCGCGTTGCCTGCTCTGAGCAGGGCCGCGACCAGTTCACCCGTGCCGCCCGGACCATGGTCGACGAACCCCATCAGCGGGTGGTGGCCGTAGGTCCTCTTCCACGTGGGTGCGGCGTCCTCCTTGTCCGAGTGCGCGATCACCAGCACCCCGTCGAGGTCCACGGTCACCATCCCACCCGCATCAGGCGCTTCCCTGTCAGCTAGTGTCCCGAGTCTTAGGAAAGCCGTAGAAGTATGCTGGGCTCATGGCGCGCATGGGTCGGCCGACGGTCGAAGTGGTTCTGACGGATGACG
>NZ_JBHJUW010000167.1:0-16480 GCF_042268205.1 Streptomyces sp. NPDC056160 | reverse complement strand
GGTGCAACACCACGAGAGCGGAACCAGGAGAAGGAATGTTCTCCTGGTTCACAGCGTCCTCGCTGTGTTTTTTCAAAGGAACCTCGTCCCGGTCGTGATGACCAGAGGACGGGGTATCAACATATCTGGCGTTGACTTTTGGCACGCTGTTGAGTTCTCAAGGAACGGACGCTTCCTTCGTACTCACCCTCTCGGGCTTTCCTCCGGGCGCTTCCCTTCGGTCTTGCGTTTCCGACTCTATCAGACCGTTTTCCGATCCGATTCCCAGTCGAGGGGTTTGCCTCGGGCTTTCGGGCTTTCGCCCGTCGGCCTTTCGACATTCACTACGTTAGCCGATTCCCGTCCCGATTCATAATCGGGCTTCGCGGGTTCGAATTCGGGCGTGCGAGCACGCCACAATCGACCCCGGCGAAGGGGCTGTAGCTAGATAGTGGGTTGGCCGCTCCGGCTGCAGGCGAACGCCGTACCCGGTTCAGCGGCTCGGGATACATTACGCACCTTCCCGAGACGAGTCAACTTCGGCGCCGCTTGGGCACGTGGGGACGGTAGGGGCTCACCGTCGGGTCGTCGGCGACCCAGTAGCGCCAGGGGTGGGCATCCCCGTTCCCGCCCTCGCCGGCGACGCCGGTGCGCGGACCGTTGCGCACCTGACCGTCCGGAGCCGGCGTGCCGGTCAGGATGCGGATCGGGGTGTCGCCCGCGGCGCAGGCGTCGGTACCGTCCAGGGCGCGGTCGACGCCCAGAGCGGTGGCCAGCCGGGCGGGGCCCTTGGCGAGTTCCTTGTCGTTGCGGGCGGAGGGCCTGCGGCTGCGTGCCAGCTCGGCACCTTCGACGACCTCGCCGGCCCGGAGCAGGACCCCGCTCGCCTGCCCCTCCGGCCCGCACACCAGGTTCATGCAGTGCCACATGCCGTAGGTGAAGTAGACGTACACGCGGCCGGGAGGACCGAACATCACCGCGTTGCGGGCCGTGCGGCCCCGGTAGGCGTGGGATCCGGGGTCGTTCGGGCCGTCGTAGGCCTCGACCTCGGTCAGGCGCAGCGCGATCGGGCCGTCGGGGGTCGTCCGGACGAGGAGGCGGCCCAGGAGGTCGGGCGCGACGTCGAGGACGGGACGGTCGAAGAAGTCTCGGGGCAGTGGCGTACGGTCCGGGGGCGCGATCATGGCTTCCGAGCGTAGTCCAGACGGGTGGCTGTCAAGGACTGGTCAAGGATCCCTCCCCTTGCCAGGGTGCGGGTGCGGAACCGGCCGGGGCCGCGTCGCGTATGTAGGGATCAGGGTTCAACACCGTAGAGGGAGAGACATGGCGTTCAAGAAGCTGCTCGCGAGCCTCGGAGCGGGCGGGGCGTCCGTCGAGACCGAGCTGCACGAGGTCAACGTCGTGCCGGGCGGGGTCGTGCAGGGTGAGGTGCGGATCCAGGGCGGCTCCGTGAACCAGCAGATCGAGGGTCTGTCGGTCGGGCTCCAGGCCAAGGTCGAGGTCGAGAGCGGCGACGAGGAGTACAAGCAGAACATCGAGTTCACCAAGGTGCGGCTCGGCGGTGCCTTCGAGCTGCAGGCCGGAGCCGTGCACGCGGTGCCGTTCGGTCTGGAGATCCCGTGGGAGACGCCGGTCACGATGATCGACGGGCAGTCGCTGCGGGGCATGCACATCGGGGTGACGACGGAGCTGGCGATCGCCCGTGCGGTGGACTCCGGCGATCTGGACCCGATCAACGTGCACCCGATGCCGGCGCAGAAGGCGATCCTGGACGCGTTCATCCAGTTGGGCTTCCGCTTCAAGCACGCGGACATGGAGCGCGGTCACATCCGCGGGACGCGGCAGCGGCTGCCGTTCTACCAGGAGATCGAGTTCCACCCGCCGTCGCAGTACCGGGGTCTGAACGAGGTCGAGCTGAGCTTCGTCGCCGACGAGCAGGCGATGGACGTGGTCCTGGAGATGGACAAGAAGCCCGGCCTGTTCAGCGAGGGCAGTGACACCTACCGCTCCTTCCAGGTGGGTCTGCACGACTACGAGCAGACCGACTGGGCGGCGTACCTCCACCAGTGGATCGCCGAGGTCGGCAGCAGGCGCAGTTGGTTCTAGGGTCCGGACGAGGCCCTAGGCTCGGTAACCGACAACAGGAACGATCAGGAGGTACCGAGGTGACCGAGCTCAAGCGGCGGCCGCTCCCCCACGACTTCCACCCGCCCGTGCCGTCCTTCACGGTCACGAGCGACGACGTCCGGGAGGGCGGGACGCTCACGGACGCGCAGGTCCACGCGGCGGGGAACACCTCGCCGCAGCTGCGCTGGGAGGGTTTCCCGCCCGGGACCAAGAGCTTCGCCGTGACCTGCTACGACCCGGACGCCCCGACGGGCAGCGGGTTCTGGCACTGGGTGCTGTTCGACATCCCGGCCTCGGTGACGGAGCTGCCGGCGGGTGCGGGCGGCGGGAAGTTCGAGGGCCTGCCCGAGGGCGCCGTGCACGCGCGCAACGACTACGGGTCGAAGGACTTCGGGGGCGCCGCGCCGCCGCCGGGGGACGGCCCGCACCGGTACGTCTTCACGGTGTACGCCGTCGATCAGGAGAAGCTCGGTCCGGACGCGGACGCCTCGCCGGCCGTGGTGGGCTTCAACCTGCGGTTCCACACGCTGGGCCGGGCGCAGCTGATCGGTGAGTACGAGGTGCCCGCCGGGGGCTGAGACACCCGCCGCGCGTTTTCGCGTTCACCGAACGTTTGCCCGCCTCTGGTCTTGGAAGTGATCGGAGGCGGGCATTTTTATTGCGTTGTCCATCCCGGCGCACCCGTCCAGAGTTGGTCCGGGCCCGCCGGGGGGTGGGCAGGTGCACACGGGAGGTGGGCCGGATGCGGGACACGCTGGTGCTGAACGCGAGCTTCGAGCCGCTGTCGACGGTGACGCTGAACCGAGCCGTCGTGCTGGTGCTGCAGGACAAGGCCGTCGTCGAGCAGGCCCACCCCGAACTGCGCATGCGGGGAGCCGAGGTGGACATACCGGCGCCCCGGGTGATCCGGCTGTGCCGGTACGTGCGGGTGCCCTTCCGAAGACAAGCGCCGTGGTCGAGGCGGGGGGTGCTGGTGCGGGACCGGCACCGGTGCGCGTACTGCGGACGGCGGGCGACGACCGTGGACCACGTGGTGCCGCGCTCGCACGGCGGGCAGGACACGTGGCTGAACACGGTGGCCTCGTGCGCGGAGGACAACCACCGCAAGGCCGACCGGACTCCGGAGGAGGCGGGGATGCCGTTGCTGCGGACACCGTTCGAGCCCACGCCCGCCGATGCGATGTTGTTCGCGCTGGGCGCGGACGAACTCGCCGGACTGCCGGAGTGGTTGGGCCGGGAGGCCGCCTGACGCCTCGCCGCGGAGGTGTTCGCCGTTCGTCGGCCGCGCGTGGTGCGCGGCTGTTCGCGCCCACGCGGGGAGGCCGCATGCCGAGACGTCCCCGCGCCCTGGGGGGGTGCGGGGACGTCGCGCTCTTCCGGGTGCCCTCGGTCAGTCGATGAAGGGCTTCTCACGGCGTTCGGGGGGGCTGTTCCGGCCGTCGTTCTGGGCCGGGACGGTGGTGCCGCCGCCGTTGCCGCCGCCCGAGTTGCCGCCCAGCGGCCCGAAGTTGCCCATGGCTCCGGAGAGGCCCTTGAGGGCGTCGCCGATCTCGCTGGGGACGATCCAGAGCTTGTTGGCGTCGCCCTCGGCGATCTTCGGGAGCATCTGGAGGTACTGGTAGGAGAGGAGCTTCTGGTCCGGATCGCCGGCGTGGATGGCCTCGAAGACCGTACGGACGGCCTGGGCCTCGCCCTCGGCGCGCAGCGCGGCGGCCTTGGCCTCACCTTCGGCGCGCAGGATCTGGGACTGCTTCTCGCCCTCGGCGCGCAGGATCTCGGACTGCCGGACACCTTCGGCCTGGAGGATGGCGGCCCGCTTGTCACGGTCGGCGCGCATCTGCTTCTCCATCGAGTCCTGGATGGAGGTGGGGGGTTCGATGGCCTTCAGTTCGACGCGGTTGACGCGGATGCCCCACTTGCCGGTGGCCTCGTCGAGGACGCCGCGCAGGGCCGCGTTGATCTCCTCGCGCGAGGTGAGGGTGCGCTCCAGGTCCATGCCGCCGATGATGTTGCGCAGGGTGGTGACGGTGAGCTGCTCGATGGCCTGGATGTAGCTGGCGACCTCGTAGGTGGCGGCGCGGGCGTCTGTCACCTGGTAGTAGATGACGGTGTCGATGTTGACGACCAGGTTGTCCTGGGTGATCACCGGCTGCGGGGGGAACGGCACGACCTGTTCGCGCAGGTCGATGCGGTTGCGGATGGTGTCGATGAAGGGGACGACGATGTTGAGGCCCGCGTTGAGCGTGCGCGTGTAGCGGCCGAAGCGCTCCACGATGGCCGCGCTGGCCTGTGGGATGACCTGGATGGTCTTGATCAGGGCGATGAAGACCAACACCACCAGAATGATCAGGACGATGATGACCGGTTCCATCGACGGCTCCCTGTCCCCTTCTCCGCCTCGGCGCTTCGGGAAGATCTTATTGGGCTCTTGCGGCTGTTGAAGATCTTGCTGGTCGAGTCTGACAGACCGTCGTCCGCCTCGTGGGGTGTTCGGTGCAGGTCACATGACGACGGCGGTGGCTCCTTCGATGTCGACCACGTCGACTTCGGCGCCCGGCTCGTAGACACGGCCGGTGTCCAGTGCCCGCGCGGACCAGATCTCCCCGGCGAGCTTGATCCGGCCGCCGGAGCCGTCGACGCGTTCGAGGACGACGGCCTGCCTGCCTTTCAGGGCGTCGATGCCGGTGGCCAGATGCGGGCCCTGCCGGGTGTGGCGGGCCGCGATGGGGCGTACGACGGCGATGAGGGCGACGGAGACGGCGAGGAAGACGACGACCTGGACGACGGTTCCGAAGCCGAGGCCGGCGACGATCGCGCCGGCGACGGCGCCGACCGCGAGCATGCCGAACTCTGGCATCGCGGTCACCACGAGCGGGATTCCGAGCGCAGCCGCGCCGACGAGCCACCACACCCATGCGTCGATGTCGTTCACATGGTCATGGTAGGACCGCGGGTCGCGCGGCGGACAGGGCGCACGGGGGGCGGCTCAGGGCGGAGGTTCGCAGGGTGTGCGGCAACCGGGGCCGGGCCGGGGGTCGTTGACGGCCGCTTACGGGCAACCCGGGGGCCCAAGTGGGGGGTTCGGGGCGGGCCGGGTGGTCAGGAAAGCGGGAGGCCCTGGGCGGTCCAGCGGTCGCCGACCTGCTCGACGACGAGCGGGAGTCCGAAGCAGCGGGAGAGGTTGCGGGAGGTCAGCTCCAGCTCCAGGGGGCCCGCGGCGAGGACCCTGCCCTGATTGATCATCAGGACGTGGGAGAAGCCGGGGGCGATCTCCTCGACGTGGTGGGTGACCATGATCATCGAGGGGGCGATCGGGTCGCGGGCGAGCCGGCCGAGACGGCGGACGAGGTCCTCCCGGCCGCCGAGGTCGAGGCCTGCGGCGGGCTCGTCCAGGAGAAGCAGTTCGGGGTCGGTCATGAGGGCTCGGGCGATCAGGGTGCGCTTGCGCTCGCCCTCGGAGAGGGTGCCGAAGCGGCGGTCGAGGTACTCGGTCATGCCGAGGCGGTCGAGGAAGGCGCGGGCGCGCTGCTCGTCGATGTCCTCGTACTCCTCCTGCCAGCCGGCGGTCATGCCGTACGCGGCGGTCAGCACGGTCTGCAGGACGGTCTGGCGCTTGGGGAGCTTCTCGGCCATGGCGATGCCGGCCATGCCGATGCGGGGGCGCAGTTCGAAGACGTCGGTGCCGGGCTTGCCGAGGGTCTCGCCGAGGATGGTGGCGGTGCCCTTGCTGGGGTAGAGGTAGCTGGAGGCGACGTTCAGGAGGGTGGTCTTGCCGGCGCCGTTGGGGCCGAGGATGACCCAGCGCTCGCCCTCCTTGACCGACCAGGAGACCTGGTCCACCAGAGCCCGGCCCTCGCGGACCACGGATACGTCCTGAAGCTCCAGAACATCGCTCATGAGCGCGTTGTCTCCCCTTGCAGTGTGCCGCCGGTCTCGGCTGTCGCGTACGCCTGTGGCTCGGTCCGCCGCGCCGGTGGGCGCAGCCCCCACCGAATCTACGCCACCGGCCGGGCGGGCTGTTCCATCGGTCCGGTCCTTAGGGTGGACACATGCTCTCGGAACCGCGTTCTGGACGCCTCACAGCTTGGGGAAATGCACTTCTTGCCGGACTTGTCTCTCCGGATGACGCCGTGCTCGCCGTGGTCGGCGAGGACGCCGTCCACCGGGTGGCGGGGCTGCCCGGCGAGGCGGGGGCCGTCGGGCTCACGCTCGCTCTGGGGCGGCTGCGCGCCCTGAGGGTGGGTGCCCTGCGGGTGGCGCTTCCGGCGCCGGGGCATCCGCTGGGGCTGAGCGGTCCGCCGGAGTTCAACGCGCGGGCGCTGGAAGCCGGGGAGGCGGTGATCTGTCACGGCGCCGCGATCGGCCTGGTGCCCGAGGTGCACGAGGCGGGTCCCGCGGGTGATGTGCACGCCGAGGTGGTGTGGCACGTGCTCCCGGTGCGGGAGGCGCCGCCCGCCGACGTGCCGTCGCTGGGTGAGGCCGAGCGGGAGCTGGCGGAGGCGCTGCGGGAGGCGACCGAGGTGCTGTCGCGACTCGACGTGGCGGGGTCGGGGCCCGTGGCGGAGGCGGCGATCGACGCGTACCGGGCTCGGGCCGAGCGGGGGAGGGAGGTGCTGGCGCCCGGGTATCCGCCGCGGGCCGTGCGGGTGCTGGAGCTGGCGCAGCGGGTCGGACTGCTGGTGTCGCTGGCGTACGGCAACGGGCACGGGGGCGCGGTGAGCGCGTCCGAGATGGCCGCGCGGGGGGCGGCGCTGCGGCCGGTGGAGCGGACGGCTCGGCGGGCGCAGGTCGCGGCGTACAACTCCGTTGTGGAGGAGCGGGAGAAGGGGGTGCGGTGAGGGGCGTCTGGTGGGTGGCCCCGGTTGGTGTGAGCGTCCGGGGGCTGTGCGCCCGGACCCCCCTTTCGGCCTGAACGGCCTCGTCCTCGAACGCCGGACGGGCCGACAGTGCCAGGCCTCGCTGCAAAAGCCCCCCGAAACGACCGATAGGCCTCCCGGGTGGGCCCGGGAGGCCGTGGGCATCGGGGTGGCGCCGGTCTCAGTGGTTGAGGCCGAGGTTGCCGAAGGCCGGGTTCAGGACGCCGATGACGTTGACACTGTTGCCGACGGCGTTGACCGGGATGTGGATCGGGGCCTGGATGACGTTGCCCGAGACGACGCCCGGGGAGGCCTTGGCCGCACCGGCGGCCGCGGCGCCGTCATGGGCGGAGGCCATTCCGGCGCCGGCGGCCACGAGCCCGCCGGCCACCATCGTCACAGCCGCTGCCTTCTTCAGGTTCTTCACGCTTGAGTCCTCCTGGTGATCGCCACGGCAGTCGCCGCAGCACGCACTGGAGAACGGCCGGGGCGCGCGGAGGTTGCGCCATCCGGGGGACATTCCCACGACGGTATGAATCTCAGTCCGGAAGGGAACGCTCCGTATTGCCGGGCGCGGGGCTCGTCACCCGGTCACACCATGGCGTACGGCCCACAGCGCGGCCTGGGTGCGGTCCGCCAGGTCGAGCTTCATCAGGATGTTCGACACGTGCGTCTTGACGGTCTTCTCGGAGAGCACCAGGGCACGGGCGATCTCGCGGTTGGAGCGGCCGTCCGCTATCAGGCCCAGCACCTCCCGCTCCCGGTCGGTGAGGGACGTGCCGCGGCCCTGACCCGTGTGGGCCTCCTCCTGGGACAGCAGGGCCCCGGCGACCTCGGGCTGGAGCAGGATGTGGCCCGCGTGCACGGAACGGATGGCACCGGCCAGCGCATCGGGGTCGACGTCCTTGTAGACGTATCCGGCGGCGCCCGCGCGCAGGGCCGGGACCACCGTGCGCTGCTCGGTGAAGCTGGTGACGATGAGCACGCGCGCGGGGTTGTCGAGCGCGCGGAGCCTGCGCAGTGCCTCGACGCCGTCCATGACGGGCATCTTGACGTCCATGAGGACCACGTCGGGTCTCAGCTCCTCGGCCCGGTCGACGCCCTCCGCGCCGTCCGCCGCCTCGCCGACGACCTCTATGTCGTCCTGCACCTCCAGGAAGGTGCGCAGGCCCCGGCGGACCACCTGGTGGTCGTCGACGACCAGCACCTTGATTGCGTCAGCCACCCGGGGCCTCCATCTCGATCGTGGTGCCCTTGCCGGGCGCCGATTCCACAGTCAGCACGCCGCCCGCGCCGCTCGCCCGGTCCCGCATGGAGACCAGCCCGAGATGGCGGCCGGCGCGGCGCACCGTGCGCGGGTCGAAGCCGGTGCCGTCGTCGGTGACGCGCAGGACGGCACCGCCGCCGCGGCGGTCGAGGGTGACGTCGACGTGTTCGGCGCCGGAGTGCCGCAGCGCGTTGTGCAGCGCCTCCTGGGCGACGCGCAGCAGTGCCTCCTCCTGGGCGGCCGGCAGCGCGCGGAAGCCTCGGGCGGCGAAGGTGACGCGCGCGCTGTGGGCGCGGTCCAGGACCTGGATCTGGGTGCGCAGGGTGGCGACCAGTCCGTCCTCGTCGAGGGCAGCCGGGCGCAGCTCCACCACGGCGGCGCGCAGTTCGTCGGCGGCCTCGGCGGCGAGTACGGCCACCTGGTGCAGCTCTCCCTTGGCGCGGACGGGGTCGCGGTCGACGAGTGCGGCGGCGGCCTGGGCGGTCAGGCGCAGGGAGAACAGCTTCTGGCTGACCGCGTCGTGCAGTTCGTGGGCGAGGCGGGAGCGTTCCTCGGCGATGGTCAGTTCACGGCTGCGCTCGTAGAGGCGGGCGTTGGTGAGGGCGATGGCGGCGTGCTGGGCGAGGATGGCGAGCAGTTCCTCGTCCTCCTCTGTGAAGCCGCAGCTGCCCTCCGGTTTGGGGCAGCGCTTGTTGGCCAGGAAGAGGGCCCCGATGACCTCGTCGCCGTCGCGGACGGGCAGCCCCAGGAAGTCGGACATCTCGGGGTGGGCGGCCGGCCAGCCCTCGAAGCGCGGGTCCTTGCGCACGTCGGCCAGGCGCTCGGCCCGCGCCTCGTGCAGCATCGCGGCGAGGATGCCGTGCTGGCGCGGGAGCGGGCCGATGGCCCGCCACTGCTCGTCGCTGACGCCGTCCACCACGAACTGTGCGAAGCCGCCGTGGTCGTCGGGGACGCCGAGCGCCGCGTACTGCGCGTCGAGCAGCTCACGGGCGGAGGCGACGATCGTCTTGAGGACGTCGCGCACCTCCAGGTGCCTGCTCATGGCCAGCAGCGCGGAACTCACCGCGGCGAGGCCGGACCGGGGGCCTTGACTCATGTCCTCACGGTACCGGCGGGGTGTGACAGCGGGATCGGACCTGTGGAGGCCCTTCCTGGGCCGCCGGTCCCAGGTCCGGCGACCGGGCGACGGGACGACGGGCCCGACCGGGAAGCGGGAAGTGAGGGCGCCGGCGCGGTGGCTCCGCGCTGCGTCGCGTCCTCTCCGGCTCCCGCCCCGGGTCCGGGCCCGGGAGCCCCGGGGCAGGCGGGATGCTCGAAGCGGTCGCCGGGCGGGCGGCCGATCGCCCGCAGTCATGAGGAGGCGGTGCGCGGGCACTACCTCTGGCACGAGTTCGGCGCCGTGCATCTCGTCCTTCCGGAGGAGCCCGCTCACACAGCGCGTTGCGATGGCAACGAACAGTGAGGAAGGGCCTCCGTCGATGTGAGGACGCACATAGGGCGCAGGTCACGTACGAAGAGGCATAGGAGAGACCGATCCCCCGATGAACGGGACAGACATCCCCGTCTGTCCCGTTTTGTCGGTTCCTGATCCACTACCCAGCTTCGTACGTCACACCTTTGCCCTCGGATTTTGCGACCGCTAAGAATTGCTCTCGTCGCTCAACGCCGTGGGTTTCCGCTCGTGGCGTTCGTGTGGGAAGGACCCCCTCCCGCAGTCCGGAGAGCGACCTCCGCGCTACTCGAAGAGGTCCATTTCGCCATGCCCGCAAACTTCCGTCTGCTCCGCCATAGTCGTTCCCTGACCCACACCCACAAGGTCGCCGTCGCCGGTGCCGCCACCCTCGGTGCCGCCGCCCTCGCCTTCACCGCCGTCCCCGGCGGCGCGCACACCACCACGTCCGCCGACACCGTCGCGGCCCCGGTGAAGGTCGGCTCGCAGCCGGTCAAGGACGTCAAGGCCGACGTCACCGACCAGCTCGCCGGCCAGAGCGTCAAGGTCCAGGCCATCGAGGCCAAGCAGCAGGCCGCCACGAAGCACAAGGCCGAGGCCGCCGCCGCCAAGCACAAGGCCGAAGCCGCCCACCAGGCCGAGAAGGCCGCCTCCCGGTCCGCCGCCCGCCCGCAGATGCAGACGGTCGCCGCCTCCACCAGCTACGGCAACAACCTCGACGGCTGGATCCGGCAGTCGCTGTCCATCATGAGGCAGCACAACATCCCCGGGTCCTACAGCGGCCTGCACCGCAACATCATGCGGGAGTCCTCGGGCAACCCGATGGCCATGAACGGCTGGGACGTCAACGCCCGCAACGGCATCCCCTCCAAGGGCCTGCTGCAGGTCATCCAGCCGACCTTCACCGCGTACCACGTCCCCGGCACGTCCAGGAACATCTACGACCCGGTCGCCAACATCACCGCCGCCGCCAACTACGCGGCGCACCGGTACGGCTCGATCGACAACGTCAACAGCGCGTACTGACCCTGCGGGGTCGGCGCGGACCTCTGACGGCACGACGCGGAAGGGCGGCACCCGGTGTGGGTGCCGCCCTTCGTCGTACCGCGCGCGGTCCGTGTCTCACCGCCCGCGCGGCGCGGTGCGCGTCACTTGCGCATGACCTCCGGCTCGTGGCGGCGCAGGAAGCGCGCCACCAGGAAGCCGCAGACGACACCGAGGGCGATCAGCGCGGCCATGTCGAGGCTCCAGGCCGAGACCGTGTGGTCCCACAGCGGGTCGGTGCTGGTCGGGTCGTCGATGTTCGGGGAGATCTTGTTCAGGTCCAGCGTGGTGCCGGCGCCCGCCACCGCCCAGCGCGACGGCATCAGGTACGACAGCTCGTTGACGCCGAGCGTGCCGTGCAGCTTGAACAGGCAGCCGGTGAACACAACCTGGATGATCGCGAACATCACCAGCAGCGGCATGGTCTTCTCGGCGGTCTTCACCAGCGAGGAGATCACCAGGCCGAACATCATCGAGGTGAAGCCCAGCGCCATGATCGGCAGGCACAGCTCGAACAGTGTCGCGTTGCCGAGGATCAGGCCCTCGCCGGGGATGTCACGGCTGGAGAAGCCGATCAGGCCGACCAGCAGGCCCTGCAGCACCGTGATCACGCCGAGGACGACGACCTTGGACATCAGGTACGCCGACCGGGACAGGCCGGTGGCGCGCTCCCGCTCGTAGATCACCCGTTCCTTGATCAGCTCGCGGACGGAGTTCGCGGCGCCCGCGAAGCACGCGCCGACCGCCAGGATCAGCAGGACGGTGGTCGCCGTGCCGTTCGGGGTGGGCAGGTGCGTCCTGGAGTTGACCGGGTTGACCAGCAGGCCCTTCTCGTGGTCGATCAGCAGGCTGACCGCGCCGAGCACCGCCGGGAGGATCACCGTCAGTGCGAGGAACCCCTTGTCGGAGGCGATGACCGACACGTACCGCCGCACCAGGGTCAGCAGCTGCGAACCCCAGCCCTGCGGCTTGGGCGGCTTGATGGCCTGCGGCGGGGGCATGGTCACCGACTGCGGGGCGACCGCGTCGATGTCCGCGGCGTACATCTGGTAGTGCTGCGAGCCCTTCCAGCGGCCCGCCCAGTCGTAGTCGCGGTAGCTCTCGAAGGCGGAGAAGACGTCGGCCCAGCTGTCGTAGCCGAAGAAGTTCAGCGCCTCCTCGGGCGGCCCGAAGTAGGCGACCGAGCCGCCCGGCGCCATCACCAGCAGCTTGTCGCAGATCGCCAGCTCGGCCACCGAGTGGGTCACCACGAGGACGGTCCTGCCGTCGTCGGCGAGACCGCGCAGCAGCTGCATCACGTCGCGGTCCATGCCCGGGTCGAGGCCGGAGGTCGGCTCGTCCAGGAAGATCAGTGACGGCTTGGTGAGCAGCTCCAGGGCGACCGAGACGCGCTTGCGCTGGCCGCCGGAGAGCGAGGTGACCTTCTTGTCCTTGTGGATGTCGAGCTTCAGCTCGCGCAGCACCTCGTCGATGCGGGCGTCGCGCTCGGCGCCCGTGGTGTCGGAGGGGAAGCGCAGCTTGGCCGCGTACTTCAGTGCCTTCTTTACGGTCAGCTCCTTGTGCAGGATGTCGTCCTGCGGGACCAGACCGATGCGCTGGCGCAGCTCAGCGAACTGCTTGTACAGGTTCCGGTTGTCGTAGAGGACCTCGCCCTGGTCGGCCGGGCGGTAACCGGTGAGCGCCTTGAGCAGGGTGGACTTGCCGGATCCCGACGGACCGATGACCGCGATCAGCGACTTCTCCGGGACGCCGAAGGAGACGTCCTTGAGGATCTGCTTGCCACCGTCGACCGTGACGGTCAGGTGCCGTGCGGAGAAGGACACCTCACCGGTGTCGACGAACTCCTCCAGCCGGTCGCCGACGATCCGGAACGTCGAGTGGCCGACGCCCACGATGTCGGCGGGGCCGAGCGTGGCCGAGCCGCCCTTGGGGATCGGCTGGCCGTTGACGTACGTGCCGTTGTGCGAGCCCAGGTCCCTGATCTCCATGCGTCCGTCGGGCATGGAGTGGAACTCGGCGTGGTTGCGGGAGACCTGGAGGTCGGAGACGACCAGTTCGTTCTCCAAGGCGCGGCCGATGCGCATCACGCGGCCCAGGGAGAACTGGTGGAACGTGGTCGGGCTGCGGTCGCCGTGGACCGGCGGCGCCCCCGCGCCACCACCGGGGCCCTGCTGCGGGATCGAGGGTGCCTGCTGCGCCTGCGGCGGCTGCTGCTGCCAGCCGGCCTGCGGATCCTGCTGCGCGGCCGGCCGCTGTGGTGCCTGCGGCCCGCCCCAGCCCGCGCCGGCACCCGCGCCCGGTGCGGCGTAGGGCTGCTGCTGCGGCTGGGGGTGCGGCGTCGTGACGGCCGCGACGGCGGCCGAGAGGGTCAGGCACGGGCCGTCGGTGGCGTTGCCGAGGTGAACGGCCGAGCCCGGGCCGATCTCCGTCTGCTGGAAGCGCTGCCCCCGCACGAACGTGCCGTTGGTGCTGCCGTGGTCCTCGATCACCCAACTGCTGCCGTTGTGGCTGACCGTGGCGTGGCGCCAGGAGACCCTGGCGTCGTCGAATGCGATGTCACCCTGCGGATCGCGGCCGAGGGTGTAGGTCCGGGACGGATCGAGCGTCCAGGTCCGTCCATTGGTTTCCAGTACGAGTTCCGGCACTCCAAGCCCCACTGAGTTGTCCCCCGAATTGCCCCCGTCGCGGGGAGTCTAGGGATGTCGAACATCGTGAAGAACTATTCCAGGCTCCGCCCTCTGACCGAAAGCCGGGCCTTGTCATGAGTAGGTAACGCGCGCTCCCGGCAGAGGCCGCCCGCACGTTCCAAATGCGGCCGGAGAGTGGCAATCCCGGCCGAGGAGGACATGCCGAGGACGGGCGGGGGACATGCGGGAGGCTCCACGGTGGCGGCACCCGGTGCCGGAGACCCGGTCGCTCCGTCCCGCGCCGTGTCCGCCGTCGGGCGGGACACGTACGGAGGCGCGCGCCGCCGTCGAGATCACGCCAGGGGGCGTGTGCCGGTCGGACGGGGGCGGACCCGGCTGGACAGTGGGTGGCCCCGCTCCGGCGGGGACGGGGGCGGAGGGTGGACCCAGCCCGACGGGGGCGGCCCCGGCTGGGCGGGGGCAGACCGGGCCGGACGGTGGGCGGGCCTGGCCGGGCAGTGGGCGGACCCTGCGGGACGCTGGGCGGGCCACCACAGGCGGATCATGTGGACAGGCCGCGGGCGGACCGCGGGAAGGACCGGGCGGACGGACCGCGAGAAGGGCCCGGCGGACGGACCGGAAGGACCCGGCGCAGATGGCGGCCCGGTGCTCGGTGGCCACCTGAATGACACCCAGTGTTCCCTGTCCGCCAGGCGGACCTGAGGGGCAGGAGGCACTGGGTGCCGGATACGGTGGAGGCACCATGAGCGCTTCGCAGAGTTCCGATGACCTCACCCTTCTCGTCAAGATCTTCGGGAAGGACAGGCCGGGCATCACGGCCGGCCTCTTCGACACCCTCGCGGCCTACTCCGTCGACGTGGTCGACATCGAGCAGGTCGTGACCCGCGGCCGCATGGTGCTGTGCGCGCTCGTCACCCAGCCGTCCCCCGGCCTGGAGGGCGACCTGCGGGCCACCGTGCACAGCTGGGCCGAGTCGATGAGGATGCAGGCGGAGATCATCTCCGGACGCGGCGACAACCGGCCGCGCGGCCTCGGGCGCTCCCTGGTCACCGTGCTCGGCCATCCCCTCACCGCGGAGGCCACCGCCCAGATCGCGGCGCGGATCACCAAGGCCGGCGGGAACATCGACCGGATCTTCCGGCTGGCCAAGTATCCGGTCACGGCCGTGGAGTTCGCCGTGTCCGGCGTGGAGACGGAACCGCTGCGCACCGCCCTGGTGACGGAGGCGGCGGCCCTGGGGGTCGACGTCGCGGTCGTCGCGGCGGGCCTGCACCGCCGGGCGCAGCGCCTGGTCGTCATGGACGTGGACTCGACGCTCATCCAGGACGAGGTCATCGAGCTGTTCGCCGCGCACGCCGGGTGCGAGGACAAGGTCGCCGAGGTGACGGCGGCCGCGATGCGCGGGGAACTGGACTTCGAGCAGTCGCTGCACGCCCGGGTGGCGCTCCTGGCGGGGCTGGACGCCTCGGTGGTGGAGAAGGTGCGCAGCGAGGTGCGGCTCACGCCGGGGGCGCGGACCCTGATCCGTACGCTGAAGCGGCTCGGTTACCAGGTCGGGGTGGTCTCGGGCGGTTTCACCCAGGTCACGGACGACCTGAAGGATCGGCTCGGGCTGGACTTCGCGCAGGCCAACACGCTGGAGATAGTCGACGGGAAGTTGACGGGCCGGGTCACGGGCGAGATCGTCGACCGGGCCGGCAAGGCGCGGCTGCTGCGCAGGTTCGCCGCCGAGGCGGGCGTTCCACTGGCGCAGACCGTGGCGATCGGTGACGGGGCGAACGACCTGGACATGCTGAACGCGGCGGGCCTCGGGGTCGCCTTCAACGCCAAGCCGGTGGTCCGCGAGGCCGCGCACACCGCGGTGAACGTGCCGTTCCTCGACACGGTCCTGTACCTGCTCGGTGTCACCCGCGAAGAGGTCGAGGCGGCGGACGCCCACGAGGAGCGCTGAGGTCTCGAGGAACGCCGGGGTCACGAGGAACGCCGGGGTCCCGGGCGCGTCCGCCAGGGCCGGGGCCTGCCAGGGCCGGGGGCTTTGCTACTCCGACGGCGCCCAGTAGTCGACCAGCGTGGCCACGCCCGGCTCCAGGGTCTTCCAGGAACCCTCGAAGGAGACGACGGCGAAGGCCGCGGCCGGGAAGCCGCGGCGGGTCAGCCGCTCACGGGCGTCGCCCTCGGCCGCTCCGGACAGCACCTCGGTCAGCCCCTGGACGCCCGGGTTGTGGCCGATCAGGATGGCGTTGCGCACGTCGTCCGGCGTCTCGTTGAGCACGGCGATCAACTCGCCCGGCGAGGCCTCGTAGATCCGCTCCTCGTAGACGGTTTTCGGCCGCTCCGGGAGTTCGTGGACGGCGAGCTTCCAGGTCTCACGGGTGCGGACGGCGGTCGAGCAGAGGGCCAGGTCGAGAGGGACGCCGGTGTCGGCCAGCTTGCGGCCGGCCACCGCCGCGTCCTTGCGGCCCCGCTCGGCAAGCGGTCGCTCGTGGTCGTTCACCTGGGGCCAGTCGGCCTTCGCATGCCGGAAGAGGACAATCCTGCGGGGTTCTGCGACGCTCATGGAACCCAGCTTCGCACGAAACAGGCCATGGGGCGCAGGGAGTTGACAGGCGGCTCCCGGAGTGACGGGGGCCGGTGCCGACGGGTGCTGTGGGCCGGGGAAGGCCGCCGGTTCAGCGGCCGAGCAGCTCCTGGGCGCGCTGCAGGAGCTGGGCGATCGCCGGGTCGCCGGTTGCCGTGTGGGCGTCCGACGGGTTGAGTATCAGAGCGAGCAGGGCGACGAAGGCGAGGGCCAGCAGGGCCAGGGCCCACCACGGCAACCGGATGTCGACGCCGCCCGAGGTCGCCGGGTGGGGCCGGGTGTGCGTACGGGCCGACATGCTCGCCTCCGCTGGTCGCCGTTGTCTCCGAGTGCTGCGCGGACCGCCTGTCGCGGCCACATCTCGAAGGTACGGACCCAGCGCGCCCCGGCCTATCCGGTGATCCACCCACTTGACCCTGACCCGTACCCCCTAGGGGCAACGCCGTTCAGTTAAGGGCGGAGGCTGTTCGTCAAGGCCGGTGAACGAGGCAGCGGAGCTGCTGTAGAAGAGGTTTGTCCTCCAAGACATCC
>NZ_JBHJUW010000166.1:0-16994 GCF_042268205.1 Streptomyces sp. NPDC056160 | reverse complement strand
CGCACCGAGCCCGCGTTGCCCGGCCTGAGCAGGGCCGCGGCCGGTTCCCCGGTGCCGTCCGGCCCGTGGTCGACGAAGGCCATGAGTGGGTGATGTCCGTAGGTCCGCTTCCAGGTGGGTGCGGCGTCCTCCTTGTCGGAGTGGGCGATCACCAGTACCCCGTCGAGGTCGACGGTCACCGTCCCGTCCGCGTCAGGCGCCGCCCGGCCGGCGAGCTGCCAGACCCGCTGACGGGCTTGGGCCCGTGCGGAGCGGATGGCCTTCAGGGCCTTGTCGCCGGAGGCGGCGAGGGCGTCGACGAGGCGGGAGACCGTCGGGTCGGAAGCGACCGGCCCGAACACGGCTGGCTCGGCCCGCAGCATGCCGACATCGGCCAGGCAGTCCCCACCCGACGCGAGTGCCAACGCGACGTCCAGCAGGATCTTGCCCGGGTCGTGAACGGCCCTCGCCTTCCGCCACGGCGACAGCGTTGCGGATATCGCCTGGTCAAGTCCGGCCTTGCGGACCGTCTCCACGAGTAGGACCGCCCCGGCCTGCGAGAGCACCTGACGGCCGTCCCCCTGGACGCGGACACGCGGGTACGACGCGGTAAGCTCGCTCACCTGGAAAGTGCTCTTTTCCTCGCAGCCAACAGGACCCTCAGCAAGTCCTACCGTTGCAGGTCAAGAGCACTTTCTGCGTTTCTGATCAACCACTGGACAGGCCATCTCGTGAAAGCGCGAGGCTAACCAGCCGCGATGCGAGCGGGTCGGGGGTTTGGCGGACGTGGAGATCGGTTACACCCGAACCGCCTCATCCGGCGCGACGAGCACGTCGGCTCACGACGTTGCCACCAGGGCCCCGATGATCAGACGCGGCCCGCATGCGAGAGGTCATGGCGGAGGTGCGCGGCGGTGTAGGAGTCGGTGGTCTTCAGAAGATCGGCTGGAGTTCCTTCGAACAGGATTCGTCCGCCGTCGCTGCCTCCTTCGGGGCCGAGGTCGATGATCCAGTCGGCGCTCCTGACGACGTCGAGGTTGTGCTCGATGACGATGACGGTGTTGCCCTGGTCCACGAGGCGCTCGATGATGCCGAGGAGGCGGTGGACATCCGACATGTGCAGGCCCGTGGTGGGTTCGTCCATGACGTAGACGCCTCCCACGCGGTGCAGGTCGGCCGCGAGTTTGAGGCGCTGGCACTCGCCGCCGGACAGGGTGCTGAGCGGCTGGCCGAGCCGCAGGTAGTCCAGCCCCACCTCGTTCAGGGCGTGCAGGACGGGGCGGAGCTTGGGCTCGGTGAAGAAGTCGGCCGCTTCGGCCGTCGTCATCTCCAGGACGTCGCTGATGGACCTGCCCCGCAGGCGGTGGCCGAGGACGTCCTCGGAGAAGCGGCGGCCCTGGCAGACCTCGCACACCGACTTCAGCGTGTCCAGGAACGCCAGGTCGGTGTAGAGGACGCCGAGCCCCTGGCAGTTGGGGCAGGCGCCCTTGGAGTTGGCGCTGAACAGGGAGGCGCTGACTTTGTTGGCGGTGGCGAACAGTTTGCGGATTGGTTCCATCAGGCCGGTGTAGGTGGCGGTGTTGGAGCGCCGGCTGGTGGTCACCGCCGACTGGCCGATGACGATCGCGTCGGGGTGCCGGCTGAGGAACTCATCGTTGACCAGTGTGCTCTTGCCCGATCCGGCCACGCCGGTGACGCCCGTCAGGACGCCGGTGGGGAAGCCGACCGTCACATTCTTGAGGTTGTGGCTCGTCGCGTCGGTGACGGTGAGCGTCCCGGTGGCGCGCCGGGGTTCGGTCTTCACAGGCAGCCGGTGCCTGAGGTGGCGTCCGGTGAGGGTGTCGGCACGGGTGAGTGTGGCGAAGCCGCCTTCGAAGACCACTTCGCCGCCGAGCGTCCCGGCTTTCGGGCCCATGTCGACCACGTGGTCCGCGATGGCCATGATGTCGGGGTCGTGCTCGACCACGAGCACGGTGTTGCCCTTGTCCCGCAACGCGATGAGGAGTTCCTTGAGCCGGCGCACGTCCCGGGGGTGCAGGCCGACGCTCGGCTCGTCGAACACGTACAGCATCTCGGTGAGGCTGCTGGACAGATGCCGGACCATCTTGATCCGCTGGGACTCGCCGCCCGAGAGCGTGCGGGTCTCCCGGTCCAGGCTCAGGTAGCCGAGTCCGATGTCGACAAGGTGGTGCAGACGGGTGGTCAGGTCGTCCAGGACCGGTTTCACCCGGGGCAGGTCCAGCCCCGCCAGGACGTGCGCGAGGTGCTGGGCCTCCATCGCGGTGAGGTCGGCGATGTGGTGGCCGCCGATCCGGGTGGCCAGCGCGGCGGGCGCGAGGCGGGTGCCGTCGCAGTCGGGGCAGGAGGCGGTGCGGGCGAACCGCTCGAACACCCGGCGGCCACGCTCGGACATGTCCTCCTTCTTGATGTAGAGCCGGGTGAACTTGTCGACGAGGCCCTCGTAGCGGACGTTGAGGGTGTTGCCCTGCCAGAGGAGGCGGAGCTTGTCCGGCAGTTCGCCGTGCAGCAGCAGCTGCCATTCCCGCTCGGTGAAGTCGGCCAGCGGCTTGTCGTTGTCGAACAGGCCGGACTCCACATAGCTCATCCAGTACCAGCTGTCGGTGGAGAAGTCCGGGTGCAGCAGTGCGCCCTGGTTCAGGGACCTGCTGCGGTCGAGGAACGCGTCGAGGTCGAGGCGGACGGTCGTGCCGAGGCCCTCGCAGGTGGGGCACATGCCCTGGGGGTCGTTGAAGGAGAACGCGCTCGGCGGCAGGCCGGCGGGATCGCTGGCCCGGGAGAACAGCAGACGCAGCAGCGGGTTGATGTCGGTGACCGTGCCGACGGTGGAGCGCGGGTTGCCGCCCAGGCGTTTCTGGTCGATGACGACGGCCGCGGAGATGTTCTCGACGGCGTCCATGTCCGGCCGCCCGTGGTCGGGCAGGAAGGTCCGGACGAACGCGCTGAAGGTCTCGTTGAGCTGCCGCTGGGCCTCGGCTGCGAGGGTGTCGAACACCAGGGACGACTTGCCCGAGCCGGAGACACCGGTGAAGACGGTCAGTTGCTGTCTCGGGATCTGCAACGAGACGTTCTTGAGGTTGTTCTCCCTGGCACCGGTCACCTTGATGGCGTCGGTCCTCACGTGTGCTCCTCGGTGGTGCGGGTGGGCTCCCCCCTGCGGGGGATGAAAGGGGGAGCCCGGTCTCGGGTGGGCCTGCGGGCGGTGCCGTCAGGCGTTCTCCTTGCGGAAGGTCCGCGTGCCCCACAGCAGGGCGAGGGCGGCCATGACCAGCAGCACGAGGGAGCCGGTCAGCAGCCCGGTGGCGCTCATGTCCCCCCGGAACGCGGCGCGTTCGGCGTCGACCACGTGAGTCAGGGGGTTGATCCGGGCCAGGTTGTACAGCCAGCCGGGGGCCAGTTGCTCGGAGACCGGCAGCAGCACCCCGGACAGCAGCAGCAGCGGCAGGAGCACGGCGTTCATCAGCGCGGGGAACGCGGCCTCGCTCTTGAGGACCATCGCCAGTGCGTACGATCCCGAGGACAGCGTGATCGCCAGGACCGCGGCGATCACCAGGCTGAGCAGCAGCCCGGTCGCCGAGACGTCGAGGTCGAAGACGAGCAGCGTCACCAGCACGATCAGTACGGACTGCGCGGTGGCCTGCACGGCCTGGGCCAGGACCTTGCCGAACAGCAGGGCGGCCCGGCTCGCGGGCGTGCCGCGGAAGCGGTCGACGATGCCGACCCGGTACTCGGTGAGCAGCCCCACCCCGGCGAAGGAGCCGCTGAACAGCGCCGTCTGGACGATGAGGGCCGGGGTGAGGACCTCCCAGGCGCCGCCGGGCGGGAAGCCGGGGGTGTGGTCGACCACGGACACCATCAGGGGGCCGAAGAGGAACAGGTACAGCAGCGGCTGCATGATCCCGATGAGCAGCCAGGTCGGGCTGCGCAGCGCGAGCTTCATGTCCCGAGCGAAGATCAGTTGGGTGTCACGCAGCATGGGCGGCCTCCCTGGCCTCGGGCGCGGCCTCGTTGTCCCGCAGGGAGCGTCCGGTCAGGTTGAGGAACACGTCGTCGAGCGTGGGGCGGTTGACCTTGACGGAGGCCATGGTGATCCCCCGGCCGTCGAGGGCGCGCAGCAGCTCCGGCAGTGCGGCGTCGCCGCGAGGCACCCGGAAGCGGACCGTGTCGCCGTCGACGCTCACCTCGCTCGCGCCGGTCAGCCGCCCGGCGACGTCGGCCGCCTCCGCGGCCTGGTCGGTCACCTCGATGGTGATCACGTCACCGGCGACCCGGGCCTTGAGGGCGTCGGGGGTTCCCTCGGCGACGATCGTGCCGTGGTCGGTGACGAGGATCCGGTCGCACAGCGCGTCGGCCTCGTCGAGGTAGTGGGTGGTGAGGAAGACGGTCGTGCCCTGCTCGGAGCGCAGGCGGCGGACGTGCTCCCAGAGGTTGGCCCGGCTCTGCGGGTCGAGGCCGGTGGTGGGCTCGTCGAGGAAGACGAGCGTCGGTTCGTGGACGAGTCCGAGCGCGATGTCGAGCCGGCGGCGCTGACCGCCGGAGAGCGTCTTGACGGGGCGCTGGTCCAGGCCAGCGAGGTCGAGCCGCTCGGCGAGCAGGGCTCCGCGCCGTTTGGCCTCGGTGCGGGACAGGCCGTAGAGCCGAGCCTGGAGTTCGATCTCCTCGGCGACTCTGGACTCGGGCCAGGTGGCGCCGCCCTGGTGGACGCAGCCGATCCTGCGCCGCACGCCCTGGGGGTCCGTCAGCAGGTCGCAGCCTGCCACGGTGCCGGTTCCGCCGGTGGGGCGCAGCAGGGTCGTGAGCATCCGTAAGGTCGTGGTCTTGCCCGCTCCGTTGGGGCCGAGGAAGCCGACCACCTCCCCGGGCGCCACGTCGAAGTCGATGCCTTTGACCGCTTCGACATCCTGGCCGCGCACGGTGAACCGGCGAGCGAGACCTCGCACTGTGATCATGAAATCCTTCTCTCGGCCCGGCAGTCGCCCGGCCGACTCGCGGCGCCCGGCCGGGATGCCGACGTCGGCGCGCGGCTCGTCAGGACTGTCCATCGGCCGCCGCCTGGTACTCGGCGAGGCGCTCCTGCGCCTCGGCCATGTCCTCGGCGGTCGGGGCGTCGTCCTGGGTGAGCTTGACGCGCCAGTAGCCGCTGAAGTCGATCGTGCGCTTGTCGAGCCCCCGGTCGCTGACCAGGTGACGGCGCAGGGTCCGGACGACGCCGGCCTCGCCGGCCAGCCAGGCGAAGGGGCGCCCGGGCGGGAACTCGGCGCCGCGGACGGCGTCGATGAGGGCTTCGCTGCGGCCGGCCGGGGTTCCGTCGCGGTGCAGCCAGTGCAGGGTGGCGTCGCCCGCCGTCTGGAAAGTCTGCTGCTCGGCCTGGTCAGCGACCTCGATGTAGACCTGGGCGCGGGCCCGCTCGGGCAGGGCTTCCAGCAGGGTGCCGATGGCGGGCAGCGCCGTCTCGTCGCCGGCGATCAACAGCCAGTCGGCGGAGATGATCGAGTCCGTCAGGGCGACCGGTCCGGTGTAGATCGCGGAGGGGCCGACCATGCCGAGCCGGTCTCCGGGGCGGGCGGCACCGGCCCAGGCGCTGGCGGGGCCGTTGTCCCCGTGCAGGACGAAGTCGACCTCGACGGTGTTCGTCCCGGGCACCCGCCGGCGCAGGGTGAAGCTGCGCATCCAGGGCCGCTCGTCCTCCGGAATGGCCAAAAATGCCTGGTACCAGCCCGTCGCGTCGTCGCTCTGCTCCGGTACGACGGGCCGCTCCTGGCCGGGCCGGGGGAAGCAGAGCTTGAGCTGCTGGTCCGGGGTCAGGCCGACGGAGTCTTCGAGGTGGTCGGCCTCGAACGTCACGCGGGCCATCCGCGGTGTGATGCGTGTGATGTCGGTGACCTGGATGAACGTGACGGGGAGCTCTGCCATCGGAAACCTTCCATGAACGTACAGGCATACCGGGGCGAGTGGCCGCCCAGCTGGTATCCTTACAGCGTAAAGAGTTATGCCGGTGAGGTTACTTTATGCAGTAAGGAGTTGCAAGGTGGTAGTTTTCGCCGGACAGGGCGATTCCCGCCGATCCATGTCCCTGCTCTGGCAATCGGCCGAACCCGGGGGGGCCGCTCTCAAACCCGGCCCCAAACCCGGACTCGACGTGGACACGATCCTGGCCGCGGGTATCGCGGTGGCGGACGAAGAGGGCATGGCAGCCCTGTCCATGCGGGCGGTCGGGACCCGGCTCGGGCGGACCGCCATGGCGCTCTACACGTACGTGCCGAGCAAGAGCGAACTGGTCGACCTCATGCACGACCGGGTGCTGGCCGAACTGCCCACGGAGTACGACACGAGCGCGGGCTGGCGGCCGGCGATCACCGAGTGGGCCGGCGACGCCTGGGCGTTCTATCTGCGCCACCCCTGGGTGCTCCAGGTCTCGCAGGCCCGACCCGTGCTCGGACCGAACGAGTACGCGCGACTGGAGACAGTGGTGCGGATCCTGGGCGGAATCGGCCTGGAACCCCTGCGCGTCAGACGGGTCATCGCGGTGTTGTTCCAGTTCGTGCGGGGCATGGCCCTGGTCGCGACGGAGCACCGGCAGGCGGCGCCGGAGACCGGGGTGCCCGACGAGGTGTGGTGGGCGCAGCGGTCCGCGCTGCTCTCGGAGTTCGCACCCGACTTCACCGAACGCTTCCCCGCGCTCGCGGCCCTGGAGTCGACCGCGAGCCTCGCCGCCATGACCGAGGCGGAGGCGGGCGGCGCCGCGTCGCACATGGAGCAGGAGGCGAGGGATGCGTTCCGGGTTGGCCTGGGGCTGATCCTCGACGGCGTCGAGGCGGCGATGCGGACGGACTCCGACGGCACGCTCCACGCCTCGGCTGGCACCCCCTGACGGGGTCGTGGGGGGGGGGGGGGGGGGGCGCGCGGCGGCCCCCGCCCCCCCCCCCCCCCCGGGGGGGGGGGCGGGGGGGGGGAGAACAGACAGGCACCCCACCCGGCCCCACGGGGCGGGGGGCCCACCCCCCCGGGGGTGCGGGCGGCCTGGCGCACGCACCCCGCGGCCCCCCCCCCCCCCCCGGGGGCCCCCCCCGCCGGGGGTCGGGGGGGCCCGGGCGGGCCCGCACGATCCGGCACCTGCCGCACTCCCGAAGCGGTCGGTCTCGAAGCCGATTGAACCCCAATCGGCCAACCCCGGCCGGAAATGTTCATTGACGGCATCTCGGACGGTGACTACCGTTTTTTGGACTTGCGCCCTTAATGGCTTGAGGGCGCGATGGATGGTGCGAGATGCATCATGCCCCGATTTCAGGAGAAAGCCGGTGCAGCACATCGCAAAGTACGACCGGAGTGACCGTCCATTGCCAGTCGGCCGCCGAGCGACCCAGGCGGCCCGCCCCCGCAGACCCGGCGAGCAGGATCGAATATTCACCACCCGGGTCGGCCTCAAGATACCCACCAGCCTCACCTACGACCGATGGGAGAAGGCCGGGCAGCACATCTTCCAGATCGCCGACTCCTCCGCCTGGTGCCTGGGCGACTGGCTCGTCTACGGCCAGGACCGCTACGCGGACCGCTACCAGACCGGAGTCCAGGCTGCGGGCCTCGACTACCAGACACTGCGCAACTACGCCTGGGTGGCACGGCACTTCGAGCTGTGGCGTCGGCGCGAGACACTGAGCTTCGGTCACCACGCCGAGGTCGCCTCCCTGCCGCCGGCGGAGGCCGACACCTGGCTCGACCAGGCGGAGCAGCACGGCTGGTCACGCAACCAGCTCCGACTGCGGCTGCGGGAGAGCCGCAGAGGAGACCGGCCCGCCATTCCGGCGCGGGCCAGCCAGCTCCGGATCAGCGCCCCCTCCGACCGTGTCCAGCGCTGGCGGGAGGCCGCGTCGAGAGGAGACCGCGACTTCGAGGAGTGGGTCCTGCTGACGCTCGACCGTGCCACCGTGCACGCGCTCGGCCAATGACGTCCCCGCCCGACCACCGGAGACCGCCCCAGATGGAGATCCGCATCGACCACCGCACCTGTATCGGGTCCGGGCAGTGCACCCTGACAGCACCCGCCGTCTTCACCCAGGACGACGACGGGTACGCCACGCTCGTGCCCGAGGGGGTGCGGACGGCCACCCCGCGGCAGGTCACCCAGGCCGCGCTGTCCTGCCCCGTCCAGGCGATCGCCGTGGGGAACGCACCACGCGGCGCCTGACGACACGACTCCCGCCCCCCCAGGGCTGAGGGCTCCATGGTGCAGATCATGGAGCCCTCAGTGCTGCGCTCACCTTATGGCCCGAAGAAGGCCGTGCTTGTTTCAGTTGCACTCACTTCGGCTGTGCTCACTTCGGCTGTGCACACTTCAGACGCCGAGCCGCAGGCGCAACGCGTTCAGGCGCCAACTGCCGGGCAGGTGGGCGCGTTCCCGCTCCGGATCGCCGTCCGCGAGCGCGAGGTCCGGGTAGCGGGCCAGCAACCGGGCGAGCGCCACCTCGCCCTCCTGCCGGGCCAGTGTCGCGCCCAGGCAGTAGTGGATGCCGTGGCCGAAGCCCACGTGGTTCTCGGCCTGCCCGTCCGGCTGACGGGTCAGGTGCAGCCGGTCCGGGTCGGTGTAGTGCCGCGGGTCGAAGTTGGCGGAGACCAGCACCGGTTGGACCGCGTCACCGCGGGCGACGCGCGTACCGGCGATCTCCAGGTCCTCGACGGCGTAGCGCAGTCGGGCCACCTGCACCGAGCCGCATCAGCGCATCAGCTCGTGCACCGCTCTCGGGAGCAGCGCCGGGTTCTCCTTCAGCCGTGCCAGCTGGTCGGGATGGGTGAGCAGGGCCGCGGTGCCGTTGCCGATCAGATGCGTGCTCGTCTCGTGGCCGGCCAGCACCAGGGTGAGGACCATGGTGACCGTCTCCGTGTCGCTGAGCCGTCCGCCGTCGTCGTCCTGCGCTCGGATCAGCTCGCTCAGCAGATCGTCCCTGAGCGCGGCGCGACGCTGTTCGATCAGTTGATGGCAGTAGTCGATCACCACGGGAAAGGAGTGCTGGAGGCGTTCGGGCCGCATCGACACGAGGTCGCCGCCCCATTCCCGCCACCGCTCCAGGTCGACCGCGGGGATTCCGACGAGCCGACAGATCACCGTGATCGACAGGGGGTAGGCGTAGTGCTCCAGCAGGTCCACCGTCCCGTCCCGCGCCGCCCGGTGGGGCATCTCGTCGAGCAGCCCGTCGGCGATCTGTTCGATGGCGGGACGCAGATCGAGGATGCGGCGGGCGGTGAACGCCCGGGTCACCAGGCGGCGCAGCCGCGGATGGTCCGGCGTGTCGCTGTCCAGGAGGGAGCCGAGCAGGTAGATCCGTAAGTGCTCGGGGACGTTGAGCAGTTCCATCATCCCCTCACGCGGATCGGCGCCCTGGGCGCCGGGTACGTGCGACGGGGTGTTGACGAACCGCGGGTCGCTCAGCACGGCACGGACGTCGTCGTAGCGGGTCACGAACCACACCGGCGTGCCGTCGACGAACCGGCCGCGGACGACCGGGCCCTGTTCGCGCAGCCGGCCGTACCCGCCGAAGGGGTCCGCGAGCAGATCGGGGTCCATCATGTGCGGGCCGGCGGGGCGTCCGGGATCGTGGAAGACATGGTCGGCTCCGGTACTCGCTGGGGCGTCACTTGACCGCGCTGATCACGCCGTGCGGCGTCCACCGGCCGCCGGGCAGCCGCTCGGGCTTGACGAATCCGGCCGCGGCGAACCACTCCTCGTACTGGCCCCACCGGTAGATCGTGCTGCTGGCGGCCGGCAGCGTCGCGAAGTACACGTTGTCCAGGGCCGCGTACAGCGGGCCGTCCCCGCTGTCGTCGGACATGGCGTTGAATACCAGGACCCGCCCGCCGTCCGGCAGTGCCGCGTGTGCCTTGCGCAGCAGCCGGATGTTCTCCTGCGGTGACCAGATCACCAGCTGGTTGGCGAAGAGCACGCAGTCGTGGCCGGTCGGGTAGGTGTCGGCGAAGATGTCCGCGGCCTGCACGGAGATCCGGTCGGACAGGCCATGCTCGGCGATCTTCTTGCGGGCGATCTCCACCGTGCCGGGCAGGTCCAGGACGGTGAATTCGACGCCAGGGTTGGCCTGGGCGAGGGCGAGGGCGTTAACACCGTCGCCGCCGCCCACGTCCAGCACGCGGCGCACTCCGGTGAGGTCGGCCTTCTCGACGAGTACGGGGTTGGACAGCCGGGACCAGGACCGCATGCAGCGGTAGAACAGCTGCTCCAGCTCGGGGTCCGCGGACAGCCGGTGGTAGAGGTCCTCCCCCGTGCCCTTGATCCGTCGCAGGCCGACGTTGGTGTTCTCGCGCAGCGACGCGATGAAGTCCACCTCGGCGGGCCGGACGATGCGCTCCTCGTACTCGACGAGATCCTCGATGATCTCCCAAGTGCCCTCTGCGAACAGACCGTTCAGCACGTCGGCGTTCTCGTAACCATCGCCCTGTCGTGCTGTCAGCCCGAGGGCGGTGGTGCCGAGCAGCAGGATCTGTACCGGCCGCTCCTCCAGAGCGAGTTCCCGGCCGATCTCCGGCGGGGTCAGGCCCGGTCGCCGGTGCAGCAGGGGGAACAGGCCCAGTTCGCTGCCCGCGCGGAGCATCTGGAAGGCGGAGGAGCCGAACAGGATCTGTACCAGTCCGTCGGTGGTGAGCCGGGATGCGTGAGCCATGGGCACTCCGAATCGGCTGAGGTGAAGAGGGTGGTGTGCGGGGAGGCGGAGATCAGGTCACCCGGGCGAGGCCGGCGGGCCGGGAGGCGTAGGCGCCCTCGGCCACGACATCGCGGATGCGGGCCAACGCGTCCCAGACGTCGGTGAACCGGGTGACCAGGGGGGACAGGCCGATACGCAACCGGTCCGGGACCCGGTAGTCGCAGACCACCTTCGCGTCCGCGGCCAGCGCCTGGCAGATCCGCCAGGCGTCAGGGTGGTACAGGGACACATGCGAGCCGCGCCGCTCGGGCGGGCGGGGCGAGGCGGGCCGGAAGTCCAGCGGGGCGAGCCAGTCGTCCGCCAGTTCGTCGGCCAGCCGGCCCAGCCGCAGCCCCTTGGCCCGGATCCGCGCCGTCCCGGCCTCCTCGACCAGGGCGAGGGCGGGATCGATCGCCGCCAGCGACACCAGCGGCGGGGTGCTCACCAGGAACCGCTCGATGCCCGGCACCGGGTCGTAGTCGGGCCCCATCTCGAACTGCCCGCGCTGCCCGTACCAGCCCCACACCGGCTGCCGCAGCCGGGACTGCAGCTCGCGCCGCACATAGAGGAAGGCGGGTGATCCCGGGCCGCCGTTGAGGTACTTGTACGTGCAGCCGACGGCGAGCTCCGCGCCGGTGCCCGCCAGGTCCACGGGGACGGCACCGGCGGCGTGCGACACGTCCCACAGCACCCGCGCGCCGACCGCTCGGGCCAGGTCGTTCACCTGCGCCATGTCCAGCAACGCGCCGCTTCGGTAGGAGACCAGGGACAGCACCACCAGCGCGACGTCACCGCCGAGCGCCGAGCGCAGGACGTCGAGGTCGAGGCCGCCGTCGAGGTCGGACGGCAGCCGCACCAGCCGCAGCCCACGCTGTTCGGCAAGGCCCTGGACGATGTACCGGTTGGTGGGGAAGTCCTCGGCGTCCATCACGACGGTGCCGCGCCCCGGTGCCGCGTCGAGGGCGGCGGCAGCCAGCTTGTAGAGGTTGACCGACGTGGAGTCGGAGATCACCACCTCGCCGGGCGCGGCGCCGAGCACATGCGCGGCGAGGCGGTCGCCGAGCCGGGCGCCCCAGTCGATCCAGCCCTGCCAAGACCGCACCAGTCCGCCGCCCCAGCCCTCCTCGACCACCTCCCGCAGCACCTCCGGTGTGGCGGCGGGCAGCGGGCCCAGCGAGTTGCCGTCCAGGTAGATCAGCTCCGGATCGGCGATGACGAACCGCTCGCGGAACGCGCCGAGCGGATCGCCCGCGTCCAGTTGCTCGGCCACCGTGCGCGGGATCCCGCTCACCATCGGCCCTCCTCTTCTGTCTCATGTCGTGCGTGTCCGCGTGTCCCGCTGTCCGCGGGCAGGCCCTGGGGCCCGGTCAGAGCGTGGAGCGCACTGACCACAGTTCCGGGAAGAACCGGTGTTCGCTGATCCCGGCGAGCCAGGCCACGCCCTCGGTGCCGCCGGTCCCGGGCTTGGCGCCCAGCATCCGCTGCACGGTCACCAGATGGGTGTAGCGCCAGCGGGCGAACTGGTCGGCGGTGTCCATCAGCGCCTCCGCGAGCAGATGCAGGTCGCGATGGCGCACGGGGTCCCGGTAGACCGCCCGCCAGGCCTCCTCGACCTCCGCGCCGGCGCGGTACGGCCGGGTTACGTCCCGGTCCGTGGCCTCATCCGGCGCGAGCAGTCCGCGGCGCGCCAGCAGCGCGAGCGCGGCGTCGTACAGGCTCGGCTCGTGCAGCTGGCCGACCACCGCGTCGTAGCCGGCCGTGTTCCGGTGCGGCGCGGTCATCGCGGGGTTCTTGTTGCCGAGCAGGAACTCCAGGCGCCGGTAGCCGGCCGACTGGAAGCCGGAGGCCGACCCCAGGACGTCCCGGAACTCGGCGAACTCCACCGGGGACAGCACGGAGAACGTCTCCCACGACACCAGCAGCACCTGCTGCACCCGTGCGGCGCGGCGCAGCGTCCACAGCGCGTCGTCGAGCAGGTCGTCGGCCAACTGGTCGCGCGCGGTGCTGAATTCGGTGTGCAGCAGCTTGAACAGCAGCTCCTTGACCTGGCTCATGATGATGAACCCCGGCTCGGTGCGGGCCGAACTGAGCGGATGCTGCAGGCCCAGCAGCTCGTCCATCCGGGCGTAGTGGGCGTACGGGGTGGTGTCCGACGGGGACCCGGCGGACAGTGGGCACGCGGGGCTCGCGGTCGTCTGTTCGGTGGTCATGCGGTCGTTCCTTCCAGTCCCAGCTGCGCCAGGACCGCGTCGCCCAGCCCGGTGCCCGGCACGCCCAGGTCGTAGGGGAGGTCGAAGTGGTCGCGCCGTTCGGCGACGATCTCCGTCACCGCCGCCCGGGGGCGCAGCGCCGCCACCATCCGGTCGTGCTGGCGGACGTACTCCTCGGTCTCGTTCCCGCCGCGGGCGATGACCGTCGGCGGCAGCGGCGTCGGCAGGCGAAGGATCGGGCTGTTGCGCCGGGCCGCGGCCTCGTCCAGCCGCAGGGCGTCGTTGACGTAGGACAGGCGCACCGGCTCCAGGTCGTACATGCCGCTGAGCAGCACCGCCCCGGCGATCCGGCCGGACACGTCCGGGCCGGCCGACGCGTCCGGCAGCAAGGCCATGGCGGCCAGGTGCGCGCCGGCCGATGTGCCGCACAGGTGGAGTCGGTCCGGGGTGAACCCGAGCCCGTCCGCGTGCCGCAGCAGCCAGTCCGCAGCCCGGCGCACCATGCCCGCCATGGCGTCCAGGCCGACGTCCGGCGCCAGCCCGTACTCGATCACCGCGACCGCCGCGCCGGCGGCCAGCAGCGGCGGCACCGGGAACGCCGATTCGGCGCGGCCCAGTGCCTGCCAGTTCCCGCCGTGCAGGAACACCAGCAGCGGGGCCCGCCCGGCCGCCTGCCCGGGGAAGTAGTCGAGCCGCTCCGCCGGATGCGGGCCGTAGGCGAGGGAGGTGCGCACCGGGTGGTCCCGGCGGGCGGCCTCGCTCAGCCGCTCGTACTCGCGCAGGTAGGCGTCCAGGCTCGCCACGCGCGAACTCGGCGAGTACTGCCGGTCCAGCGTGGCCTGGTCCATGCCCCGGTACACGGCACCTGCGGCCGGCGGTGCGTCGCGCATGCGCTCAGCTCCCCGGCGCGTAGGTGGCACGGGCCCGCTCGTACACCTCGGTCAGCAGCGGGTCGATGCCGTGCGAGCCGGTGCGGTAGCGGGAGCCGAAACGGCTCGCATACTCCTCGAACCACTCCCGCCGGTCGGCCAGGAACAGCACGTCGTGGATCGCCATCGACCGCACCGCCATCATCGGCACCGGGGCGTGACTCACCTCGAACGCCGGGTTGCGCGCGGCCTTCTCCTCGCACTTCTCGTGGAACTGGGCGATCATCAGCCCCCGCCGCACGCTCTCCGGCTTCAGCGCGGTGTGCGCCGCGTCCAGCAGGTGCAGGTGCTCGGCCGGAAGGTCCGGCAGGACCAGCAGCAGCGAGCGCAGATTCGGGTTGCCGGACTTCCAGTCGACCTCGCTGAACTCATCCAGGCCGCAGCGGACGATCTCGTCGAGCAAGGTCTGGCTCGGGGTGGGGCCGACGAGCCTGACGCGGATCTCCAGCGCGCCGGCACGCTGGACGGGTTCGACGAACGGGCACACCGGGCCGGTGCGTCCGAGTTCGCCGTGCGGTCGGCGGATGTACTCGTTCAGCCATTCGTCCACGGCGGCCAGGGCCTTGGCCACGTCGACGGAGAGCACGTCGGTCAGCATCAGTGTCAGTCCTCGGGTGTCGGTCCTCGCGGACGGCGGATTCCTGGTGGGCGGAGCCCGCGAAGGTCACTCGTCGCCGGTGAGGTCGTGGAGCTTGGCCGACAGGATGCGGCCGATCTCGGCCAGCGTGTCCGGGCGGGTCAGCATCGACCCGTGGTCGCCAGGCACCACATGGGCCTCGACGGAGCCGCGCACGTACGGCTGCCAGGCCGCGGCAGTGACCGGCGGGTCCTGCTCCTCCGAGCAGGCGATCAGCAGCAGGTCACCGTCGATCGGGCCGGGCCGGTAGTCGACGGTCAGATGGGTGTTGTTCGCCGAGATCTCAGTGATCGTCGTGAGCCGGTCCTCCTCCAGGTTGGCCAGCACACTGCCCTGGCGGCGCAGGATCTCCCGCGCCTTGGCGAAGGTCATCTCGCCGTCGTCGCGGTGGCTGCCGTCGTCGACGAGACTGACGTGGTAGAGCAGCATCACCCGGTCGTCCGGGGCGGGCACGTCGGCGTGGGTGAGGCCCTGCCAGTCGGGGATCACGTCGAGCACCGCGACCAGCGCCACCGGCTCGCCACGCCGCTGGAACTCCGCGGCCAGCGCGTGCGCGCACAGTCCGCCGAACGACCAGCCGGCCAGGTGGTACGGCCCGTGCGGCTGCACCCGCTGGATCTGGTCGGCGTAGTCCACCGCCATCTCCTCGATGCTGGCGGGCCGGGGTTCCGGCCGGGCCAGACTGCGCGCCTGGATGCCGTACAGCGGATACTGCGGCCCCAGGTGCTTGATGAGCGCGCTGTACGACCAGCTGATGCCCCCGCCGGGGTGGACACAGAACAGCGGCGGCCTGCTGCCCCCGGTGCGCAGCGGCAGCATCACCTCGTACGAGCCGTCCGCGTCGTCGACGTCGAGCCGGGCCGCGATGCCCGCCGGTGTCGGCGCCTCGAACAGGCTCCGCACGCCCAGCTCGACACCGAAGGCCGCGCGCAGCCGGGCCATCAGCCGGGTGGCCAGCAGCGAGTGCCCGCCCAGATCGAAGAAGTCCTCGCTCACACCGACCACCGGTCGGCCCAGGACCTCCGCGAACAGCTCGCACACCACCTGCTCCTGCGGGGTGGCCGGCGCCCGCCCGATGTCAGCGTGCTCCGGTTCGAGCGCCGGCAGCGCCGCACGGTCGAGCTTGCCGTTGGCGGTGAGCGGCAGCCGGTCGAGCGGAACGACGACGGTGGGGCGCATGTACTCGGGCAGCCGACGGCGCAGGTGCTCCCGTACGGCCATGAGCAGGGCGCCGGTGCTCCGGCCGGTGGCCGGGCTGGTGGTCCAGGACGAGAGCGGGGTGCCGGGGCCGGCCGCGCCCGTGGGCGCGTAGGCACCGACGGGCACCGCCTCGCCGAGCAGTTCGCGCTTGACGTACGTGAGGTCGAGGGCAGCCGGGTCGTGCCCGTTCCAGCTGATCGCCGTCCAGTAGCCGTACTTCTCGCCCAGGCGGTGCAGGTCCTCCGGATCGGCGCCGGCCGTGTCCCGGAGGTCCGGTGCCGTCCCGGCTTCGAGCGCGCGCTGTGCGGCGAGGTCGGCCGCGATGCGCGCATGAGGCACCCCGGTGACGCGCAGCCGGTCGGGCCGCGCGCTGCCCAGATGATCGGCGAGGGCACCCAGGTCACGGGGCCAGGGTCGGGTGGGGGCGTCGGTGAGGGGGTGGGTGGTGATGCCGGTCTTGTAGAGGGTGGCGTCGTAGCGGTAGCGGGTGAGTTCGTTGTGGGCGGTGCCGCGCTTGAGCTGGATGTCGGTGCCCGCCAGGTCCGGGACGTGGTGAGCGAGGGCGCTGAAGTACTCGGGATCGACGAGGAGTTCCTTCTCCAGGACCAGGCTCTGCTCGACGGCACGGCGGATCGCGGCCGTGTCGTTCGGGTCCTCGGCACGCGCCGTCTGCACACCCGAGGCGAAGGTCCGCAGCAACCGCGGATTACGCAGGTCGCCCAGGAACAGCGCGCCACCGGGCGCGAGCAGACGGAATGCCTGCTCGACGACCTGTGTCAGATATCCGCCGTTCGGGAAGTACTGGGCCACGGAATTGACCACGATCGTGTTGAAGTGCGCCTGCGGCAGGTCGCCGTGCTCGTGGGCGGCCTGCACCCGGAGCCTGACCCGCCGGGCCAGCTCGGGGTCATCGTCGACATGGCGCCGCAGCTCCTCCACGACGACCGGGGAGAAGTCCGTGCCCCAGTACTCCTCGCACTCGGGCGCCAGTCCGGACAGCAGCAGACCAGTGCCGACACCGATCTCCAGGACACGGCCGGGCTTGAGCGCCCTGATCCGCTCAAGCGTGGCCGCACGCCACTCGCGCATCTCGGGCAGCGGGATCGGCTCGCCGTCGTAACTGCCGTTCCAGCCGGAGAAGTCCTCACCCAGCGTCGAACCGGGCGCCGAGTACAGCGAGTCGTAGAGATCCCGCCACTCGCCGATCTGGTCCCGCGCCTCCTCGTCGCCCGTCGGTCCGCTGGTGTCGGGGACGACGTAGGCGATCAGGCGGGGGCTGCCGGGCTGGTCGTGGTGGGCGACCACGGCAGCCTGGCCGACCGCGGGATGATCG
>NZ_JBHJUW010000165.1:0-17081 GCF_042268205.1 Streptomyces sp. NPDC056160 | reverse complement strand
CGGTGGCCGTTCTCATATCCGGGCCCTCACTCCGACGCCAGGCCAAACACCCGGATCAGGTGGGAACCCGTACACCACTTCCCAGGACGCAACCCAAACGACTGGCAAACCGCCTCAGAAGGCCCAGGCCAAAAAGGGTAGAGCCCGCACGAGCGGGAGTGACTCGTCCCGCCCGCTGTCCTCCTACCGGCCGTGCCTGTAGAGCCCGCACGAGCGGGAGTGACTCGTACGCGGGCCCCTACCGGCTGACCGTCACCCCGTAGAGCCCGCACGAGCGGGAGTGACTCGCCGGTGATCGTGCCGGAGATGATCGTCTGTGAGGAGAGCCCGCACGAGCGGGAGCGACCCGGGCACACAGGCCCTCGGCTGAACTTGATTGGTGTGGAGCCCGCACGAGCGGGAGTGACTCGTCGCCGATCGCAGGATGCAGCACACGCGAGCGCCGTCGCCGGCGTACTCCTCATCGGCCCTCGGACAGCCTGTAAATAGGACCTGCAAGCGAGCGGCACATGCGGTCGGCATGGAGCCGCGGGGGCACATCTCACTACACCTTCAGGATGAAACAGCAGGTCACAGCCGTCTTCGTATTGTGATTCTCTATGGAATGAACAGGCAATTCTCAGATGCCCGCATCCAAATTTCTCACGTCGTGTCTGAAGCGCCCCCGTGGCTCTCCTACACCCAGCGGGCCGTAGAGCCATCTCAGACGACATCGACATGAGAATCGGCCACGGCATGGAAGCGAGAGCCAGCACTCACCTCACTGCCCCAAAACCGAGAGATCGCACGTGGACGACGGCGCTCCTCCCCTGCCCGCCCGGACGGGGGCTGGTGCCGACTCGGCAAACCCTCGATCACGCGCTCTCCGTGGCGCGCGGTGCCGGTGCGCCCGGACTCACGGTGTCGCGCTGACCAGGATTCCCCGTCCTGCGTGGAAGCGCTCGAAGACGTGCACGGGCAGCGATGCGGAGTCCGCGTTGTGGGAGTAGCCCGACGGATTATGGAACCTTACCGTCCCGCCCTGGACCTCATGAATCAGCACGAGATGCCCTCCCCGTCGCGGTTCCTGGGTGCCGGGGTCGCGAATCTCTGGAGACACCGAAGCGATCAGGGCCTGCCCAGGGCGCACCGATCGGGCGGATTCCTGGATCGGCGTGTTCTCGACCAGTTGGCATCTGAAACCGAATCGCGAGCCGACCCAGGCCATGAACGGCCGGTAGATCAGTCCCTGAACCCCGCCTTGGGGTTCCATCACGTAGCAGCCCCGGTCGAGGGCCAGCGAAAGGAGTTCACGCATCGGCAGCCGGACGTCCGTCCAGCCGTGGAGCAGGGACTGCAGGCATGCCAAGCCGCAGATTTTGCGGGACCAGAAGAGGTACTCCTCGCGCGATTGGTATCCATCGGAGGCCCAGTCGTGCAGTTGCGACGGATCGGTGCGCCCCAGGAAGACGTCCAGCCTCGATGGGGCGGCACGCCGTATGACGACCTCGTCGTTCCGGTCCAGGCTTCCCCATTGTGAGACGTACGGGAGTCTTCCATCATGTGACGGGAAAGTCGAAATAGACATCTGGATAGGGCTCGCTTTTCAGCGTGTAGTGCCACCATTCGCAGGCGTAGCGGGTAAATCCGCATTTATCCATGATGGAGGAGAGGTGCTCGCGGTTCTTCACTTCGGCGGGCTTTATTCCTCCTGCTCCATGATGTGAGGCCGGGTCCATGAGGTCGTAGCCGCCGCCCATGCGGACGTTTTCACCGGTCGCGAGGCTGTAGAGCGTCAGGTCGACGGTACTGCCGCGACTGTGGCCCGACTTGGCGGCCACGTATCCCTTGTCGAAGAGCTCGACCCTATCGATATTGGGGTAGTAGCGCCGCTTTGTCCGGCCGTCCTCCGGCTGTTCCGACCAACGGCGGAAGCAGTCGACGGCGCGTTGCGGACGGTATGCGTCCCAGATGAGCAGGCCGAAGCCGAGGGACGCGGCCTCTTCCTGCGCGTGCCCCAGGGCCGTGCACAGAGCCTTTGTGCCGACTATCCGATTCGTCAGATATCCATCCACGGGCTTTCCGGTGAAGTTGTCCGAGGTGGCGTACTTGGCATCCCACCGGATTCCGGGCACCAGTTCGTCCAGGTACACGAAGTCGTCGTTCATCGCTTTTCTTGCTGCAGTGTCATTGACACGAGGCGGTCGATCACGTCGGAAAGCGGCAGACCCGCGGCGGCCATCATGCGGGGGTAGCGGCTGTAGGAGGTCATGCCGGGAAGGGTGTTGACTTCGTTGAGCACCACCTGGCCGTCGTCCTTGAGGAACATGTCCACGCGGGCGAGCCCCTGGCAGCCCAGTGCGCGGTAGACGGCCTTGGCGCTCTCCTGGACGAGCCGGCGCGACTCCTCGGAGATGTCGGCGGGCACGATGAACGTCGAGTTCTCCGAACCGGTCTCGGGCGAGTCCTCCTGGTGGATCCTGAAGAACCCGTGCGAGAGGGCCACCCGGTCCACCTCGCCCGCGAACGGGGCGGACGACTCCCCCAGGATCGCGCAGCCGATCTCGCTGGCGGACACGGCCTCTTCGATCAGGACCTTCGAGTCGTACTGTCGTGCGGCCTCCAGTGCACCCGGCAGGTCTTCCTCTCCGACGACCTTGCTGACGCCGAAGGACGAGCCCGAACGGGCTGGCTTCACGAAAACGGGATAAGGAAGCCGACCAGCGTCGACCTTCTCGTCCGTCGCGACCACCCAGAAATTCGGCGTGGCGATTCCCGCGCTCTTGGCGATGGTGTAGGTCAGGGATTTGTCCATGCACAGGGCGGAGCTCTGGATGTCGCAGCCGGCATAGGGGATGCCGGAGAGCTCCAACAGCCCCTGAATCGCACCGTCTTCGCCGAGCGTGCCGTGCAGAACGGGCAGCACGAGGTCCAGACGGACCGCTTCGAATCGTCCCTGTCCCAGGACGAGCAGTCCGTGGACGCTTCGGTCGGGCGACAGCACGACCGGACGGGTGCCGCTGTTCTCCCAGTCTGGGCCAGGAGAGTCACAGAGCTTCCAAACACCGGACTGCGTGATGCCGATCCAGTACGGCTCGTACCTGCCGGCATCGAGGTTCTTCGCGACCTCCTGGGCGGACTTAACGGAGACGGGGTGTTCCTCGGAAGAACCCCCGAAGATGATGCCGATCTTCAGCTTGTCCATGTTTTCCCGCTTTCGAAGTCGAGGCAGTTGATGAGGCCTTTTCTGATGGTGTCGCTCAGCGCGTGGTCGGTGTAACAGGCCGTGTGCGGGCTGGTGAACGGAAGTGCCTGTAGTCGCAACAGCGAACGGTTGTCAGGTCCCGCAGCTCTTTGCCACGTATCTCACTCAGCCGGTAGTCACGGGCATCGGTGCGGCGGATGGTGGCCTCGGCGTGGCGCACGGCCATCAGCATCAGCGTGTAGTCGGCGACGCTGCCGGGGAATACGCCACGTTTCCGACGGAGACACCGAACGAGGCGCCATGTCCCGGAAGAGAAGGGCCTCGTCCTGCTCGCATCCATAGACCGTGATTCCCGTGGTCGAGACGGCCCGGGAGGACGACGACAGCGCTCGGGTGCGGCGCACCACAGCTCGTGTTGGTCCACTGGAACTCATGTCTTCCAGACAAGAGAGCGTGGCGTTGCCGGAGCGTATGCGTTTTTTGATACGCCGACGATATGCCGGCCGCTGCGAGCGCGCGACGACGCTCGTTCCGGTCTGCGAGGACAGGTCCCCACCCCCGCGGGCGGCGGCCGGGTGAAGGCGCAGCACGCCGCCGTGTCGCCCCCACCGCCCAGCGCGGTCCCGAAGCAGGGCCGGGGCAGGCCAGGCAGCCACGTGCCTGCTCTCGCGGGGGCCGGCCGACAACATATCGTCCGCGTATCGAAAACCGCATACGCCCCGGCAACGTCACGCCCTCTTGGCTGGAGGGTATGAGTACCAGCGAACCAGCCCCTATCCTCCTCCACCGCGCCGACCCGTCTCCGCTCGCCGTCCCGGCCGGCGACCGGGTCCCGGTGTGCTTCGCCGATCCTTGCGCGGTCTGGACATGATCCCGCTCAGCCTCGGCGAGATCGCCACAGTGGTAGGCGGAAGGGTCCAGGGCGACGACGCCGTGACGGTGACCGCGCCGGCCGTGCTCGACGGCCGGCAGACCGAGCCGGGCGGCCTCTTCATCGCCTTGGCCGGCAAACACGCCGACGGCCACGACTACGCCGCCCAAGCGAGCCGGGCCGGCGCGGTGGCCGCGCTCGGCTCCCGGCCCACGACACTGCCGACCGTCGTCGTCGAGGACGCCGAAGCCGCGTTGCAGGCGCTCGCCGCCCACGTCGTGGCACGGCTGCGCGACGGGCTGACCGTGGTCGGGGTGACCGGCTCCCGCGGCAAGACCAGCACCAAGGACCTACTGTCGGCCGTGCTGTCGAGCACCGCGCCGACGATCGCCACGACCGGCTCGCTCAACAACGAACTCGGCGTGCCGCTCACCATGCTGCGTACCAGCGCGGACACCCGCTTCCTCGTCCTCGAGATGGGAGTGCGCCGCATCGGCGACATCGCGAAACTCACCGGGCTGGTCGCGCCCGACGTCGGTGTGGTCCTCAACGTCGGCCAGGCCCACCTCAGCCATCTCGGGTCGCGTGAGGCGATCGCCCAGGCCAAGGGTGAGCTGGTGCAGGGTCTGGCGCCCGGCGGTACCGCGGTCTTGTGCGCCGACGATCCCCGGGTGGTTGCGATGCGCTCGCTCACCGACCGTCCGGTGCTGACCTTCGGTCATGCGGACCACGCCGACGTGCGCGTACTCGACGTGGTGCTGGACCGGCTCGCCCGGCCGTCCTTCACCCTGCGGACCGCCACCGCCCGGGCTCCGGTCACCCTGCCGCTCGTGGGCACGCACCAGGCGCTCAACGCGGCAGCTGCCACGGCGGCGGGTCTGGTGGTCGGCGTCTCCCTCGAAGCAGCCGCAGCGGCACTGCCCACTGCCTCGCTGTCGAAGTGGCGCCTGGAGTTGCGTGACCTCGCCGGCGGCGCAACGCTGCTCGACGACTCCTTCAACGCCGACCCCGACTCGACCCGCGCCGCCCTGGACGCACTGGCGGCGATCGAGGGCAGGCGCCGCATCGCCGTCCTCGGCGAGATGCTCGAACTCGGCGACGGCAGCGAGGCCGCACACCGCGCCATCGGAGAGTACGCCGCCCATCGGGCAGACGTGGTGGTCGCGGTCGGCACCCGCCCGCTCGCCGACGGCGCCGGAGAGCAGGCGGTGGCGCTGGCCGACAACGCCGCGGCCGTCGAGTGGCTGCGCGGTCGGCTCACGACCGGCGACGTGGTGCTCGTCAAGGCATCCCGCGGGGCGCGCCTCGACGAGATCGCCGCCGCTCTCGTGTCCGGACCCCCCGATGTACTGGTAGACGGATGAAGGCACGACGGGTAGGAGCGGCTGCGGCTGTTCGGGTGCGGGGCATCACGGCGAACGATCACGCCGCGTCTGCTGTAACGCGGCCCAGCCAGCGGTGAGTTTCCTACGGACCCCGGCCTGGTCGTCAATGAAGAGTGAGCGGGGGCCACAGTCGCTGGACTGCTCGCGGACCTGGTGCCCTACCGTCGGCTGCCCGGTCCAAGACGTCGCTGGCGTACCCGCCCGAAGGGTCAGTGATCGGCCGGCTCGGATGATCTGGCCGGCCGGCTCGGCCCGCTGGTGGACCACCCCAAGCACTCTGGCGCCTGCGCCACACGCATGGACGAGGGTGGCGGCCTGTACCTGACAGAGCTGAGACGATCAAGGCCGAGATCGCCGCCCCGGAGACCACCGGACTCGGCGATGTGCTGCCGGACACGGTCAACGACGGCGCCGCCCGGGCACTCGTCCAGCTGCGGGATCTGGGCTGGCGTCCGCCGGAGGGAAGCCGCGCTACCTTTTCCAGGTCCCGTTGGCCGGTGAGGACGGAGATCACTTCTGAACGGGATTACCCAATTTTGGCGCCGCGCCATCAAGAAGGCCTGCAAAGCGGGCGTCGTCGTGACCCAGGGCAATGCGAAACGTGATCACTTCACCCCGCGGCCGCTCAGCTGCTTCCCGGCCGTGTTCGAGACGCAGCCGGCCAAGGACAAGGACCGGATCCGGCTCTGCCTCGCCCACCACGAACGCGGCGTCGTTGCCTCCACCATCTGATTCCGGATCGGTGAACACGCCTGGCCGGTTACGCGCCTCCGCTACGGCCAAACGGGAGGCATCCGGGTCGCCGGACGTTCGTCAGGCCTGACCGCCATCTTTTCGCGTGTGCGCCGACGCGGCGGGCAGTTCCACCGTGACGCGCAGCCCGCCGCCGAGACGGGGGGAAAGGGTGAGGGTGCCGTAGTGCGCCTGGGTGATGCTTTTGACGATTGCCAGGCCGAGGCCAAAACCTGCGTGGCCGGTGCGCAGGCGTTCAGTGCCGCGCTGGAACGGCTCGGTGAGTGCCGAGACCAGCTGCGCGGTCAGCTTCTCGCCGGTGTTCTCGACAGTGAGCACGACTGTGCGGGGGCGAACGCTGGTATCCACCCATACGATGCCATGCTCAGGCAGGTTGTGGCCGATCGCGTTGTGCAGAAGGTTCGTGGTCATCTGCAGCAGGAGCGCCTGTGAGCCGATGGTGATACTCATCTCGCCGGAGGTTTCGATGGTGATGCCATGCTTTTCCGCCAAGGGCAGGAGCGTTTCCGTGGCTTCCTCCGCCATGAGGGACAAGTCGACGTGCTCTCTGGTGAAGGAGCGCTGGTTGGCACGGCTGAGCACGAGCAGTGCCTCAGTGAGGTCGATGGCCCGGGTGTTGACCACGCGCAGGCGCTCGACAAGCTCGCACATGTCGCAGTCCGGATCGTTGCGGGCCACGTCGAGAAGCGCCTGCGTGACCGCCAGCGGAGTACGCAGTTCATGAGAAGCATTGGCCGCGAATCGCTGCTGCTCGGCGACGTGAGATTCGAGCTGCGCGAGCATCATGTCGAAGGAGTCGGCGAGTTCGCGGAACTCATCGCGACGGCCCGGCAGGCGTATCCGGTAGAAATGCGGCCCGTTGGCCACCCTGCGGGTGGCGTCGGTGATGCGAATCAGCGGGGTGAGCATCCGGCCGGCCAGAATCCACCCGCCCAAGAGACCGAACACCAGCAAGAACGCCAGCACCATGATCCCCGCCGGAACGAAGACGACCGGGCCGAAATTGCTCGGGTCGAAGACCCGCAGGAAGTCGGACCGATCGGGGACGGCAAGGCTGTTCGACCTGCCCCGCAGAAGGAACACCCACACGGCGGCAAGCAGCAAGACGCCCGCGACCACGAGGAAGCCGGCGTAGCTGAGGGTGAGCTTGAGGCGGACGCTCAGCCCCTGAGGCCTATGCACGCACTGTCCGGCCATCGGCGTCCGCTCCTGTGTCGATGCGGTAACCGACTCCGGGCACGGTGGCAATCAGCCATGGCTCTCCGAGGCGTTTTCGCAGGGCCGAGACCGTGATGCGCACGGCGTTGGTGAACGGGTCCGCGTTCTCGTCCCACGCTCGCTCCAGCAACTCCTCTGCACTGACGACACCGCCTTCGGCAGCGACGAGCACTTCCAGCACAGCGAACTGCTTCCTGGTGAGCGCGATGTAGCGGCCCTCGCGGTAGACCTCGCGGCGGAAGGGGTCCACACACAGGCCTGCGAGCTCGCGCACAGGTGGCCTGTTGTGGGCGCGCCTGCGGTCGAGTGCTCGGAGCCTGAGCACGAGTTCTCGCAGCTCGAAGGGCTTGGTGAGATAGTCGTCGGCGCCTAGCTCGAACCCGGTGGCCTTGTCGTCGAGCCGGTCCGCAGCGGTCAGCATGAGGATCGGCATGCCGCTGCCGGAGGCGACGATGTGCTTGGCGATCTCGTCACCGGTCGGTCCGGGGATGTCCCGGTCGAGGACGGCGATGGCGTAAGCGTTGGTGCTCAGCAACTCCAGAGCGGTATCACCGTCACCGGCGACGTCGGCCGCGATCGCTTCCAGGCGCAGCCCATCGCGGATGGCCTCTGCCATGTAGGGCTCGTCCTCAACAACTAACACGCGCATGACCCCATGCTACGAGCCGGTGCCATATCGCCAGCGTATCGAAAACCGGATACGGGGCGATAACACCGCACCCCCGGGACTGGAGGTATGAACGAGCTGCACGTTATCCCACCTCAGCCCCGTGACCGGCTGTTCGCCGTGCTTGGGGTGGTTCTCGCCGTGCTCCTGCTCCCCGTTGCCTTCGTCCGCCGTCCCGGCCGCGCCCGCGAACTGCCCTGCCGCTGGGTGCTGGGTATCCGATTTCCGCTTCCGGCACCGACGCGGGTGTGCCAGGAGCGCCGTTCGACGACTACGTCGGCAAGTTTGAGTTCTTCGTCTCGCTGGGTTTCACCCATGTCGAGGTCCTCGACATGGCCACCGTCGATGCCGCCCATGCCCTCGGGCTGTCCGACACAGGCACCCTCGCTCCGGCATGCGTGCCGACCTCATCGTCGTCGGTGTCAACCCGCTGGCCGAGTTGGGCAGCCTCCGCGAGGACCGACACATCTTCACGGCAGGGCGCCAGGTCACCTGAACCGCTGGTCCAAACCGTTCCGGCCGACGCCGGCACCCGTAGTGCCTCCCCCGTTGGTCGTGGATCTGGGCGAAAGCTCCCAGCCGTCGCCGCTTCGCTGTCGAAGAACACCCGAATCTGGCGTACTACAGCTCCCGTCGGCCACCACTCAGGCGGCGGCGCGCGTGAAATCGCGCGTCATCGGGACCACTGGTTATTGATCAGAAACTCATGGGGTTCTCGTCCAGGACGTAGCGGACGTGCGGCCCGCCGAAGTAGTTGCGGACGATGTGGGGCCGGCGCCGGCGCCGGCGGAAGAATCGACAGGTCTCGGCGGCGAGTTCGACCTGATCGCGGCCTCGGTGCTGCCTGGGCAGGCTGTGCTTGAGGTCCGCGTTGACCAGCTCGTCAGGGTTGAGTTCGGGCGAGTACGAAGGTAGGAAGTGCAGCTCGACAGCGCCGGGACGACCGGGTGACCGACCGGGGCGAGCGTCCACGGTTCGCCGCCCGTGCCCATGCGCGTCACCAGACGAATTCGTCCGGCTCGAAGCCCACGACGGCGGCGGCGAGCCAGAAGAACATGATGAAGACCGCGCAGATGATCTGCCAGACGAGGTCAGCGACGTCCGTGCCGGGCCTCGGGCCGAGGGCAGGGCGCACTTTGCTCTGCGGGTCGATGGTCATCAGGTACTCCTTGCCGACCTCCAACTCTCTTGCCGTGACGGACAGATCACGCTGTCGAGGGTTTCCCGGGGAGGAGACGGCGTAGGTGTACACACCGGGGCTGCCGTCGCTCGAGTTGGGCATGGTGTGGCCGGTCTCCTTCTGTATGAGGCCGTAGACCTCCCGGCCCCGGTCGTGCAGGGCGTTGGAAGCGAGGTACTCCATGTGCATCGCGCAGAAGAACATGGCCGCGATCGCGGCCAGCAGTCCCCACGAGGCCCCGATCTCGGCGCCCCTGCGCGCGAACGCGACGGCACAGCCCACGACGATGCCGGCCCCCGCGACCAGGAGGAACCCCCACGCGCCGCTCCTGGTGTAGAGGGCGCGCCCGAGGAGCATGAGCAGCCACAGCGTCAGCAGCCCCACAGCAACCCCGACCACGACGCCCGCGCACAGCCGGCCACTCGGAATCCGTATGCGACGCCTGGACATGGACGGCCTCCTCCGCTTCCCCGACAAGCCGATCCGGCCCGCGCGGATCCCATGGACTCATGGTTTCCCGCCGCGAGTCCAGGTTTTATCGATCAGAAACTCGTGGGGTTCACTCGTCGAGGATGTAGCGGACGTGCGGGGCTTTGAAGTAGCCGGTGACGGCGTGGGGCTGCCGCTGTCGACGGTGGAAGAACCGGCGGGTTTCGGCGGCGAGTTCGTTCTGGTTCCTGGCACGGTGGGTGTGGGGCAGGCTGCGCTTGAGGTCGGCGTTGACCAGCTCGTCGGGATTCAGCTCGGGTGAGTACGAGGGCAGGAAGTGCAGCTCGATCTCGTAGGCGTGGTCGGCGAGCCAGGCCCGGACGACCTTTAAACGGTGGGCCGAGTGCCGGTCGACGACCAGGTGGGCCTTGCGGTCGAAGTGCCCGACGAGCCGGTCCAGGAAGCGGCACATGACGTTCGCGTCGAAGGACTCGGTGAAGACCATGAAGTGCATCCGCCCCTTGGTGCTGATCGCGGACATCGCGTTCACGGAGAACCGGTTCCCGGTGCGGCGGACAACCGGAGTCTTCCCCTGCTCACCCCAGGTGCGGCCGGTGACCTGGTCCGAGCGGATGCCGACCTGGTCGGCGAAAAGGACTTCACCGTTGTCCGCCTTCGCCCGGGCCCGGATCGCTGGCCAGGTCTCCTCGCGCCAGAGGTGGACCACTTCCGCGTCCTGCTCGACGGCCCGCTTGTCCGGGCGCCGGAACGTCAGCCTCCACCGCTTGAGGTATTTGCCAACCCCGGGCTCGGTGAACCGGACCCGGTACAGCTTGGAGATCAGTTCGCCTATCAGTCGCCGCGTCCACAGCTGGCCGGAAAGCCCCAGGTCACAGGGCATGTGATCGAGAACGGCCTGCCGCACAGCGGCCTGCTCGGCCTCGGACAGGACCAGGTGTTCCCGACGCGGCGGCCCCGAGGACGGGACAACAGCGCGTCCCGGCCGCCGGCCTGCCACCTCGTCCACCAGTTGTCCACGGCCCTGACCGACACCTTGAACAGGGCGGCGACCTCTACCCGGTCGCGGCCCTCCGCCAACGCGGACACCGCCAGCAACCGCACAGCCTCCTGCGCGTCCGGCGACCAGGTCCGTGCGTCCCCCACCGGATCACTCACGTACGGTCAACGAGCCTGAACCCAAAGCGTTTCGGATCAATAATTCAATGAGTGTTGGGATTCACCGGCTCAGGATCACACAGGGGAGGCGTTCCGACAACCGGCGTCCAACCGTCGGGAATGCTCGCCTGGATACGGCTTCTGGCGGGATGCCGTCTCCATTTCGCATCATTTCCGTGAAGGGTGGTCCGCGACCGTCCCACGGTGGGCGCGCCGGCCTCGTCGACGTCACAGCGGCGTCCTCGCGGACGACGCCGAAGCCCGCGACGGCGCCCCGCGGCCGCGGCAGCTCCCCGGGACAGTCCGCGACGCGCACACGAACCGCGCTGCCATCCTGCCCGCGCAGTTCAGCCGCTCGCACCGATGGCGGCCACCGATGACGCGCAGCGCCGGGCGGTGCACGAGGACGGGCGGAAGCGCAAACCGGCTGTTGACAGCACGCTGATCTCCGCTTCGGCGGCCTGGCTCGGCGTCCGGGAGCACCACCCGTCCGGGAGAGGGGACCACGTCCGGCACCGAAGAGCCTGGCGACGCCGCCATCAGGCCCTCGCGGGAGACCCGAGATCTCCGTCGAACCCGAGCCGGTCCAAGGCTACGGGTCGGCACATATCGTCCGCGTATCGGAAAACGCATACGAGCTGGCAACGTCCGGTTGGTTTTCCTGGCAGCATGTCTCGGACCCATCCCTCTGCCTCAGCACGGACAAGGACGCGCCGGGTTCGATGGCCGGCTTTCCGCGGCCCGATAGGCCCTTCCGCCGTTCCCGCACTCGATCCCGGATCCGCTGAAGGCCCCGCGTCGAGCGGCGCCGGATCCGCCATCCAGTGACGCCGCTTTCCACGCCGAATGCGGCTGCCGTTCGCCGGAATACCGGAATGGCCTTCCCCTACGGTGCCGCCCACGAGCCGTGCCTGATCCACGGGAACCACGCCCATGACCCGGGAACGCGGCAACGCTCAGTGAGCCCCGGCGGACAGCGATGAGCAAGAGTGAGCGAGAACAGACGATGACTCAGGTGGACAAGGCGGAGAGCGGACCGGACAGCCTGACGGCTGACGGCGAAGGAACTCGGCCCGCGGGCCGCTCCGGGCCGGGCCCCTGGAAGCGTGGCCCGGTGCTCTCGGCGTGTGCGCTGCTGCTCGGCCTGCTTCTGCTGCTGCACAGGCAGCTCACGGACTGGGCCGGCATGGGCAGCCTGGTGGAGACCTTCCTGCCGTGGTTCGGTCTGTTCGCCGCGGTGCTGCTCGCCGGTACGCTGTGGCGCCGCTCCGCCTCCTCGGCCGTCGCGCTGCTGTTGCCGGTCACCGTGTGGCTGAACCACTTCGGCGGGCTGCTCGGCGACAAGTCCCACCAGGCCGGTGATCTCACAGTGGTCAGCCACAACGTGGCCGCGGAGAACCGCGATCCGGCCGGCACCGCCCGCGACCTGGCCGCCTCCGGCGCGGATCTGCTGGCGCTCGAAGAACTGACCGCCCAGGCCAAGGGTACGTACGAGAAGGAGCTGGCGAAGGCGTATCCGCACCACGTCGTGCAGGACACGGTCGGGTTGTGGAGCAAGCTGCCGCTGTCCGGCACCCGGCCGGTCGACCCCCCGTGGGGCACGGCCGGGTCGCCGGCCGCGAGGCCGCGGCACGATGGCATCCCGGTGGATCCGCTTCGCGCGCTGCGCACCACGGTGGCCACCGAGAAGGGGCCGCTGGTGGTGTACGTGGCGCATCTGGGTTCCGTGAGGCTGATGCCCAGGGGCGGCTTCTGGACGGACTCGCGGGACTCCGACGCGACGAAGCTCGCCAAGGCCGTCGCCGCCGATCACAGCGCACGGAGGCTGTTGCTCGGTGACTTCAACGGCACCCTGGACGACCGTGCGCTCAACGGCCTTACTTCGCAACTGCGTTCGGTCCAGGACGTGGCGGGAGACGGCTTCGGCTTCAGCTGGCCGGCGAAGTTCCCGGTGGCGCGGATCGACCACATACTGGTCCGCGGCGTGGAGCCGAAGAGTGCGTGGCTGTTGCCGGCCACGGGCAGTGACCACCGTCCGGTAGCTGCCGGGATCAACTGGTGAACGCCGTGAGCCGACGGACGGTGATGTATCGTCGGCATATTGAAAACCGCATACGCCCGGACAACACCCCACTGCCTTGAATGGCAGTATGGCCTACAAGTCCTCCAGCCAACCGACACGAACTGCGTCCGGAAATCCGGTCATCAGGCCGATCACCGCCGCTGAGCATCTGGCGTTCGTGCGGGCCCAGCGATCAGTCAGCTTTCTGCAGACCCCGTCGTGGGGCCGTGTCAAGACGGAGTGGCGCAGCGAGTCCCTCGGCTGGTTCGTCGGTCGGCGTCTGGTGGGTGCCGGGCTCGTCCTGCACCGCCCGGTACCGCGGCTCGACCGTTTCACGCTGGCATATCTGCCCGAGGGCCCGGTCATCGACTGGGCCGGCGAGATCGGTGCGTGGCTCGATCCGCTGGCGGCGTACCTCAAGGAGCACGGCGCGTTCGCGATCCGGCTCGGCCCGCCGGTGGTAACGGATACCTGGAGCGCGGACCAGGTCAAGGAGGGCATCGCCGACCCGGGGATCCGGCGGCTGACCGACCTGCCGAGACAGTGGGGCGACCCGGTGGGCGCCAGCGTGAGCAGCAGGCTCAAGGACGCGGGCTGGCTGCCGCAGAACCCCCAGGACGGGTTCGGGGTCGGGCATCCGCAGTTCAAGTACGAGGTCCCTCTGACAGGCAAGACCGAGGACGAACTGCTCAGAGGCATGAACCAGCAGTGGCGCCGCAACATCAAGAAGGCGGCCAAGGAGGGCGTCGAGGTCACGGTCAGCGACGGGGGCCCGGAGGACCTGAAGGCGTTTCACGACCTCTACGTACACACCGCGGAGCGCGACCGCTTCACACCCCGGCCGCTGGGCTATTTCGAGACCATGTTCGCGGCACTGAGCGCCGAGGACCCAGAGCGGATCAAGCTCTACCTCGCCCACCACCAAGGCGACTTGGCCGCCGCCACTGTCCTGGTGCGCGTCGGAGCCCACGCGGTGTACGCCTATGGCGCCTCCGCCACCGCTCAGCGCGAGGTGCGCGGCTCCAACGCCTGCCAGTGGGCGATGATCCGCGACGCGCTCGCGGCCGGCTGCGACGTCTACGACCTGCGCGGCATCACCCCGACCCTCGACGCCGACGACCCGCACGTCGGCCTCGTGCGGTTCAAAGTCGGCACCGGCGGCCAGGCGGTACGGTACGCCGGCGAGTGGGACCTGCCCCTGCGGCCGATGATCTACCGGGGCTTCGACCTCTATATGAAGCGGCGCGGACGCTGAGCCGCACACGCGGTCACGCGAGCGCGGCGGCGGCTTCGTCGAGGCGCGCCCCGCGAGAAGCCCTGGCCAGCACCACATCCCCGGCGGCGAGGTGGTCGCGCAACCAGTCGACGGCCGCGTCGTTGCCGACGAGGACCACCGCCCGCTCTCCCGCGCCCTCGGCGGTGGGCCGGGCGGCCTCGCCCATGCCGCCACCACGTCGGTCGCGGGCGGCGGCGTAGGCCCCGACGGCGCGGTGCCCCGCCTCGCCGCCGTCGCCGGGTTCGAGCTTTTCGCCGGGTCGAGTCGGGTTCGGCGGTGCAGGAGCCGTTGAGAAGTGTCGGCCCCGCGGGCGAGGGCGCACGGCTCCGTCCGCCACGGCGGCAGCGGGGCGGCGGCCAGCGCCGCCGGGGCCGGGTCGAAGGGAAGCCGGGCGCGAGTCCTGCCGCCGCGGCAGCCGAAGCGTTGAGCGCCGGACGGGTGCCGACGGGTAACGGCGTAACGGGAGCCGAGGCAGCAACGGTCAGGTCGGCACCTGACCGTCGGTGAGCGCCCTCGGGCGGTCGTCCTGGGACCATCGGCGTCGAGAACAGCGGTGGCGGCGGGCACAAGGCCCTGCACCAGTTCGCCCTCGGCCCCGGCGTGGGCGGCGCGCGCCTTGGACCCGCCGAGGCGGGCCGGGCCGGCCCGGAAGACGGCGGCGATGCCGGGCGCGGCCAGGCCGGCGGGCCCGTCTCCAGGACGAGGAACCGGTCGGCATCCTGGGCGTGGCATGGTGGGTGAGCGGCACACCGAGCTCGTTGCTGAGCGAGCCGGCCGTGGCGACCGTCGGTCCGGAGCCCGAGAGTGCGGCCGCCGGCACATCATCGGTGCCGTGGCCGGGCCACGGCATGAGCAGCGAGCGCCCGCAGCGCGATCCGGACGTCCTCGACGGCGGTGGGCAGGGGGCGGGCCGGGAGCCGGGCACGGCCGGCGCGGTCGCGTGAGCTGTCGCCCGCGTTCTTTCCGCCCGCGATTCCGGCGTTCTCGCCAAGGCTCTGGTCGAAGGAGTGGGGCGTTTCGTGGGTATATCGAAAACCACATACGTTCCCGCAACGGTACGTCGCCTTGACTGAAGACATGACCCACAGCGAAAAGACCCGTATCACCGTGTACGGGTGTGGTCCGGACGAAGCCGTTCTGTTCCGCGAGCTGGCGCCCGGCCTCGGTGTGCAGCCGCTCATCACCGACGCCCCGGTGTCCGCGGCCAATAGTGAACTGGCCTCCGGCAGCCGGTGCATCAGCGTCAGCCACAAGACTCCCGTCACCCATGCCACGCTGCGTGCGCTCGGCGAGGTCGGCGTGCGCTACATCTCCACGCGGAGCATCGGGTACAACCACATCGACATGGAATACGCGGACAGCATCGGCATCTTCGTCGAAAACGTCTCCTACTCACCGGACAGCGTGGCCGACTACACGCTGATGCTCATGCTGATGACGGTACGGGATGCGAAAGCCATCGTCCGGCGCACCGACATGCACGATTACCGGCTGAGTGATGTGCGCGGGAGGGAACTGCGCGATCTGACGGTCGGAGTGGTCGGGACGGGGCGTATCGGCGCGGCGGTCCTGGATCGGCTGCGGGGTTTCGGCTGCCGAATCCTGGCCCATGACGATCGTCCCGTGGACCGCCCCGGTGCCGCCGTCGAGTACGTTCCGCTCGACGACTTGCTGCGGCGGAGCGATCTGGTCACGCTGCACGCGCCGCTCACCGCGGCCACGCACCACCTGCTGGATCGGCATCGCCTGGCGCAGCTGAAGGACGGCGCGCTGATCATCAACACCGGACGTGGTGGGCTCATCGACACCGAGGCCCTGCTGCACGAATTGGAGAGCGGCAGGCTGGGTGGCGCGGCGCTGGACGTCATCGAGGGCGAGGAAGGCATCTTCTACGCCGACTGCCGGGACAGACTCATAGACAGCAAAGCGCTGTTGCGGCTGCAGGAACTGCCGAATGCGCTCATCACTCCGCACACCGCCTACTACACCGATCATGCCCTGCGCGACACCGTGGAGAACTCCCTCACCAACTGCCTGACGTTCGAGAGCGGTGATCAGCATGGCTGACGAGCTCGTGCACGGTAGGCGGTGAGGTGTCGAGTTCTCGATCGTCGATCATGGCCGTGTGGTGGGGAACGCGTCTCGTGCAAGGATCGTCAGCGATCGGAGGATCACCCGCCTGTCGGCTGCCGGGGCAGGTACCACCGCAGCCGGACTGCGGGCCGGCGTGCCCGCAGTGCCCGTTCCCGTCATGGCCGACCAGGCGTTCTGGGCGTCTCGCCTCTACGCTCTGCGAGTTGCCCACGGCCTGTGCCGTTCCAGGAGCTCACCGCCAAAGCCCTCAGCGACGCGATACTGACTTCGGCTCGTCGGGGTGCGTCTTCTCGGAGTTCCTGTTGCGCTTGGAGCGGTGTCTGTGTTCCGTGGTGTGTGAGATATGCGGATGGGGGCGGGCTGACTCCTGCGGGACGGCAGCGTCGGGAGTCGGTGCGGATGCAGGCGGCTGAGCTGTTCGGGCAGAAGATCAAGCCGCCGGAGGTGGCACGGCGTCTGAGGGTGAGTGCGAAGTCGGCTCACCCATGGCATCAGTTGTGGCGGGACGGCGGGGTGCAGGCGCTGGCCCCCGCGGCCCGAGTGGATCCCGTTGCCGTCTGTCCCCGCGCTGTCTGGGCAAGTTGGCCGCGTATCTGGAGCAGGGTTGGGCCGCGCACGGCTGGGTGGAGGACCAGGTGTGGACCGCGGCGAGGGTGGCCGCGCTGATCGGCAGGAAGTTCCACGTCTCCTACAGCGTCCCGGGTGCCACTTGGCTGATGCACCGGCTCGGCTTCAGCCCGCAGGTCCCCGCGCGGCGGGTCGCCGAGCGCGACGAGCAGGCCGTCA
>NZ_JBHJUW010000164.1:0-17159 GCF_042268205.1 Streptomyces sp. NPDC056160 | reverse complement strand
CGGGCGCGCCCGCCGGCCACCCCTCCCCCCCGCTGCACTGGCCCCCCGCCCGGGCCCCCACCGTGTTCGGCGGGCGCGGGGGGCGGGCGCCGCCCGCGGGGGGCGGGCACGCGACCGCGGCCCGCCCCCGGCGTGCGCTACGTGCACGGACGTGCTCCACGGCGCCCGTGGACGTGCGCCACGGGGCCCGTTCGCAGCGCGTGCGCTACGGGACCGGAGGTTGCTGCGCTACGGGGCCGGGTGGACGACCATCGCCGAACCGCCGCCCCTGCGCACCTTCTCCGCCGCCGCCAGCCACCTGCCGTCCGGCAGCCGCTGGACCCCGGTGGCCGCGCCGATCTCCGGGTTGAGCTTGAAGGAGTGGCCGATCGCCTCCAACTGCTTCCGCAACGGACTGTCGTAGAGGGCGGGTTCGAGTTCGGTCTGGGCCGCGTTGCGCTGGCTGGCGCGGGGCGCGGCGATCGCGTCGACCAGCGGCAGGTGGCGGTCGAGGAACCCGGTCAGGGTCTGGAGCACGGTGGTGATGATGGTCGCGCCGCCGGGCGAACCCAGCGCCACCACGGGGCGGTTGTGCCGGTCGAGCACGATGGTGGGTGAGATCGACGACCGCGGCCGCTTGCCCGGGCCCGGCAGGTTCGGGTCGTGCACGGCCGGGTTGGCGGGCGCGAAGGAGAAGTCGGTCAGCTCGTTGTTGAGCAGGAAGCCGCGGCCCGGGACGGTGATGCCGCTGCCGCCGGTCTGTTCGATGGTGAGGGTGTACGAGACGACGTTGCCCCAGCGGTCGGCGGTCGTCAGATGTGTGGTGTTCTCGCCCTCGTACGTCGTCGGCGCGGCCGTCCCCCCGGCGCCGCACGCGGCGGGCCGGCGCGGGTCGCCGGGCGCGAGCGGGCTGGTGAGGACGGCGTCGTCCTTGATCAGGCAGCCGCGGGAGTCGGCGAAGCGCTGGGAGAGCAGGCCGCGGGTGGGTACGTTCTCGAAGGAGGGGTCGCCGACCCAGCGGCCCCGGTCGGCGAAGGCGATGCGGCTCGCCTCGATGTAGTGGTGCAGGTACTGGACCTCGCTCGCCTTGGAGAGGTTCGTCCGCTCCAGGATGTTCAGCGCCTCGCCGACGGTGGTGCCGCCGGAGGAGGACGGCGCGATGGAGTAGACGTTCAGGCCGCGGTACGAAGTGCGCGTGGGCGCCTGGAGCTTGGCGCGGTAGGCCGCGAGGTCCTTCTCGGCGAGTTTGCCGGGCCGGGCGTTCCAGCCCGAACCGGGGGCGACGGGCGGGCGGTTGACGGTGTCGACGATCTCGTCACCGAGGTCGCCGTGGTAGACGGCGCCGACGCCCTTCCTGGCCAGCTCCTCGTAGGTGCGGGCGAGGTCGGGGTTCTTGAAGGTCGAACCGACGGCGGGGAGCCGCCCGCCGGGCAGGAACAGCTTCGCGGTGTCCGGGAAGTAGCGGAAGCGGGTCTCGTTGGCCGCCGTCTGCGAGCGGAAGGTGTCGTCGACGGTGAATCCGTCGCGGGCGAGCCGCTCGGCGGGCTTCAGGACCGTACCGAGCCGCCTGGTTCCCCATTCGTCCAGGGCCTTCTGCCAGGTGGCGGGGGTGCCCGGGGTGCCGACGCTCAGGCCGCTGGTGACGGCGTCGTCGAAGGAGAGCGGCTTGCCGTGCTCCGTGAAGAGGTCCTCGTCGGCGCTCAGCGGCGCGGTCTCGCGGCCGTCGACGGTGTGCACCGTGCGCGACTTGGCGTCGTAGTAGACGAAGTAGCCGCCTCCGCCGATGCCGGAGGAGTAGGGCTCGGTGACGCCGAGGGCCGCGGCGGTGGCCACGGCCGCGTCGACGGCGTTGCCGCCCTTCCTCAGCACCTCGATACCGGCGGCCGAGGCGTCCGCGTCGACGCTCGCCACGGCGCCGCCGTAGCCGGCGGCCACGGGAACCTTCTCGACCGGTTTCGGCCTCGCGTCCGGCCGCGCGGCGGGCGGTGCCGCCGCTCCCACCGAGACCACGGCGGCCGAGACCGCCAGGACCGTCAGTTTCCGTACACCAGGGCGACGCATCCGCACCTCCAGTCAGAGACCGTCCGCGCAGCCTATTCCATTGCCATGATCCCGTCAGGACCATCTCGAACACGGTACCGTCCGGGCCGCCGGCACGCTCACCGCGCGACGTGCTCGGTCGGAGCCCTGACCACGCCGCGCTGCACGGGAACGTGAACTTTGCCGGCGCCTGAGCCGGGGCCGGCCGCCCGGCATGCCGGATTCCGGTGCGGGAGGTACCGGTTCCTCCACCGGGACGGGGATGTCGCCGTCGGCGTTCGACGTACCGGGCGGCCTGCCGCTGGGGCCGTGGGCGGGAGGCCGGTCGGCGCATCCGGCAGCGTGTTCGAATCTGACGCACTCGCCCCGGAGGAACCGGGGTCCCCTGCGCGCATTCTGGGCGAGGCGGCTCGCCGCCCCCGCCGGAAGCGGAGCCCGCCGGTCCGTCGGCTCCGCGTCGAGCACAACCCGCCCGGCGCGCAGCTGACCTTCTGCTCGCCTGCGGACGACCCGGAGTGGCTGTCCGTACCGCCGCGCGAGCAGTGATCTCCGGCTGCCGCCGGCCGGGTATGGCTCTGTGGACCGCTGCCCCCTGAGACGGTCGCGAACGCCATATCGTAGTCGAGGTTCGGGCCGATGAGTCCTCCGGCGTGGAGGAAGGCCCGCCGACGCGGCACCGCGGGGACGTCAACCGGCGACTTTGCGGCGTTTGCTGCAACCTCCGTCGCCCGGGGGCTCCGTCCTCTCCGCCGGCGCCCTCGCTCAGCCCTCGGCGACCTCCGCATAGAGCTGGGACAGCTCAGGTACCCCCTCCTCGGCCCACGCGTGCCCGGCCTCCACGACGACGATCTCCCGGCCGGAGGCGAGCCGGACGACGGGATGGCCGTTCGGCCACAGTTCCCAGGCTGCGCCGGGCATGGTGCGCACGATGACCGTGCCCAGATAGAGCCCGGCGTCGATACCCAGCCACGACACCGTCTCGGCGTCGTCCCGCCAGCGCGGCAGCAGCTGATCGAGCGCCTCCAGGGAGGCGGGCGACCCGTCGAGCCGGACACCGGCCTCGGCGACCAGCGCGCGCAACTGTTCGCAGGTGGAAAAGAGATCGGCGAGATCCGCCGCGGTCGGGGAGCCGTCGCCGGCGGAGATCACCGTGACACCGACGGCCGGTGCGTGCCTCTTGCGCCAGTTGCCCAGGAACGGGAGGTCCATGGCCCCAGCGTGACACCGCGACCGCCGCGCGCACCACAGCGCGGGCCGCCCCGGGTACATCTGTGCGGAGTACCGGGCCGTCTACGCCGTTGTCGTCTCCCGGCGCCTACAGGTCCAGGTCGACCACCACGGGCGCGTGGTCCGAGGCACCCTTGCCCTTGCGCTCCTCCCGGTCGACGTAGGCGTCGGTGACCGCTTCGGCGAAGGGCTCGTTGGCGTACACCAGGTCGATGCGCATGCCGCGGTTCTTGGGGAAGCAGAGCTGGCGGTAGTCCCAGTACGTGAAGGGGTGGTCGTACTTCAGGGGCCGGGGCACCACGTCGGACAGGCCCGCCTCGCGCAGGGAGGCGAGGGCGGCGCGCTCGGCCGGGGTGACGTGCGTGGAGCCCTCGAAGGCGGCGCGGTCGAAGACGTCGTCGTCCGTCGGCGCGACGTTGTAGTCGCCGAGGACGGCGAACGGGCGGCTGCCGGACGCGTCGCCGGCGACGGCCGCCCTCAGCGCCTCGAACCACTGCAGCTTGTAGGCGTAGTGCGGGTGGTCCACCTCGCGGCCGTTGGGCACGTAGACCGACCAGACGCGCAGCGGGCCGCAGGTCGCCGACAGGGCGCGGGGTTCCTCGACGCCGTCGTACCCCGGGTCGCCGGGCAGGCCCTTGACCACGTCGTCGAGGCCCACGCGGGAGAGCACCGCCACGCCGTTCCACCGGCCGGTGGCGTGGACCGCCGCTTCGTAACCCAGCTCGCGCAACTGGTCGAACGGGAACTGGTCCTCGGCGACCTTGGCCTCCTGGAGGCACAGCACGTCGGTGCCGCTGCTCTCCAGCCAGGCGAGCAGCCGCGGGAGGCGGGCGGTGATCGAGTTCACGTTCCAGGTCGCGATGCGCATGCCTCACAACCTACCGGGAGGCACTGACAACCCCCGCCGCCCGGCCCCCTGCCGGCCGGCCCCTCCCCGCGGGGCGCCCCGGTGCCTCACATGTCGGCGGAGGCCCCCGGGGCCAGCCGCAGGTGCTCCGCCCCGCCCAGGGAGCCGATCTGGTGGTCGTAGACCGGGCGGGCCAAGTCGGTCAGGAGCGCGTCGTGGATGTCGTAGGCACGCTGCGGCTTGACCTCCCGGACGTACTCGATCACTTCCGCGATCTTGTTCCAGGGCGCCATCACGGGCAGCAGCAGGGTCTCCACCGGCTGGTCGGGCACGGTGAGGGCGTCACCCGGGTGGAAGACCTTGCCGCCGTCGATCAGGTAGCCGACGTTGGTGATGCGCGGGATGTCCGGGTGGATCACGGCGTGCAGTTCGCCGTGGACCCGCACGTCGAAGCCCGCGGCCGTGAAGGTGTCCCCGTGGCCCACGGTGTGGACGCGCCCGGGGAAGGCCGCCGAGATCTGCTCCGCGACCGACTTCAGGGTCCAGATCTCTGCGGCCGGGTTGGCTTCCATGCCCGCCCGCAACCGGCCCTCGTCGAAGTGGTCGAGGTGCTCGTGCGTGACCAGGACGGCCTCGGCGCCGACCGCGGCGTCCTCCTCGCTGAAGGCGCCGGGGTCGATGACGAGGGTCCGGCCGTCCTTCTCCAGGCGGACACAGGCGTGCGACTTCTTCGTGAGCTTCATGTGTCCCATCCTGCCGCGTGTGCCGGGCGCGCGGCCTGTTCAGCATGGTGCTCCTGGTGCCCGGCTGAACGATCACCTCACCGAGGGGCCTGACGGACCGGGTGGTCGGCCGCAGGGGGGCGGCGGCCCCTTCCGCCCGGTGCGTCCGCGGCCCGGCGCCCCCGCTCGCCCGTGGGCCGCCCGGCGTCACTCCGTGGGCGTCGTCTCCTCCTGTATGACCCGCTGCGCCACCCGGAAGGCGCTGCCCGCGGCGGGCATCCCGCAGTAGACCGCGGCCTGGAGCAGCACCTCCTTGATCTCGTCCGGGGTGAGGCCGTTGCGCAGGGCGGCCCGGGTGTGCGCGGCCAGGTCCTCCAGGTGGCCGCCCACGGCCAGGGCGGTGAGCGCGACGCAGCTGCGGGTGCGCCGGTCCAGGCCGGGGCGGCCCCAGACGGCGCCCCAGGTGGAGCGGGTGAGGAATTCCTGGAAGTCCCCCGAGAAGTCGTCGGCCTCCGCCAGCTCCCGGTCCACGTGCGCGTCGCCGAGCACCTCGCGCCGGATCTTGAGACCCGCGTCGTACGGGTCCGCCCCGGGCGTGGGCTGGGGCTGCACCGCCGCCGGAGCGATCTCGGCGATCGGCGCGCTCGGCGGGGTCTGCGGCGGCGGGGCCAGGACGGGCTTGACGGGCGCCGCGACGATCGCCATCTGGCCCGTGCTCGACTCGAAGGCGGGCTGCCATGCCGTGGAGAAGTGCCGCACCAGCAGGTCCGTCACGGCGGCGGGCTGCTCCACCGGCACCAGGTGGGAGGCGCCGGGCACGACGGCCAGGCGGGCGTCCGGGATGCCGGCGACCAGTGTGCGGGCCTCGGCCGGGCCGGTGACCTGGTCGTCGGAGCCGACCAGGACCAGCGTGGGCACGCCGACCCGGCCCAGCTCCGCACGGACGTCGAAGGCGGCCAGCGCCTCGCAGGCGGCGATGTAGCAGCCGGGGTCGGTGGTGCGCACCATCTGCACGGCCCAGTCGGTGATCGCGGGCTGGGCGGCGGCGAACCCGGCGGTGAACCAGCGGTCCGGGGACGTACGGGCGATGGGGTCGAGACCGTTCGTACGGACGATCACGCCGCGCTGGCGGAACTCGTCCGCCGTGCCGAACCGGGGTGAGGCCGCGATCAGGGCGAGGGAGGCGAGGCGCTCCGGGTGGCGCAGGGCCAGCTCGACGCCGATGGCGCCGCCCAGCGAGCAGCCGGCGTAGCCGAAGCGCTGCACGCCGAGCCCGTCGAGGGTGGCCAGCACCCGGGCGGTCAGGTCCCCGACCGAACCGACCGGATGCGCGGGCGCGCCGCCGTGGCCCGGCAGGTCGAACCGGAAGACACGCCACTGCTTCGTCAGCTCAGGGACCTGCCGGTCCCACATGTGCCATGTGGTACCCAGTGAGGGACCGAGGATCAGGACGGGAGCCTCTTCCGGCCCGTCAAAGCGGTATTGCAGGGTGTTCGACGGTGTCTCACTCACGCCCCAGACCCTCTCACGTCTCACAAAATCTCACACAGCCGGGGGAAACCAGCGGCTCGATGCACCTGCGGCTCGACTCCTCGGGCACTGCCGGCGGCCTCATCGATCGAGTCTGGTTCTCTCAGTGTGCACGCGCGTCTTGACGCAGCGTGTCCTGCCGGCCGCGCTCTCACACTGTCCTCACGTCGACGCGCTGCTGCCTTCACCAGCACAGCTGTCAGCTGTCAGCTGTTCCGAGTTTGGAGCAAAACGTGTGGCGCTGTCCCGAAGGTCGGGACGGCTTGGTACTCCAGCCGAAGATGTGATCTTCATGGTTGAAGGCCGGCTTGTCGGCGGTAGTGGCTGTGGCGGGCGCGGGCTTGGTGGCGTCGGCGCCAGGTGGACCAGCGCAGTCGATGCGCGAGGTCGCGAGTGGGCTGCGCGATCAGGGCGGTGAACAGGCGCTGGATCTCGTTGCAGGTGAGCGGGATCAGGCCGTCGGTGCTGGTTCCGTCGTCAACTGGGGTCTGGCCTCGGCGTTCGAGCGCGGCTGTGACGGCGAGGAAGGCGTGGGCGAGCAGTGCCAGGGTGACCCAACGGTGCCAGGAGTCCCAGCGGCGGACTTGGTGCTCGTCCAGTCCGGCCAATGTCTTCGAACTCTGGAAGGTCTCCTCCACCGTCCAGCGGCTCCCGGCGACCTTGACCAGGGTGGCGAAGCCGATCTCCTTGGGGACGGTGGCCCGGCGGCACCGCTCGGGGTCGTCGCTCCAGGATCTGGGCAGGTACAGGCTCCGGTCAATGCTGGCATGCCCGTGCCGGGAGGCGTACGTGAGGTGGACAGCGACCTGGGCGTTCCGATCCTCCCAGCGGTGCCGGTGTACTGCCGCTGGAGGCCGACGGTGTGCCTGCCCTTCTTCAGATCGCCGGTCTCGTCCACCATCAGTACCGCCTGGTCGTCGGCGAGATGCTCCAGAACGAATGTGCGCAGGTCGTCCCGGACGAGGTCAGCGTCCCACTTGGCCCGGCTGAGCAGGTGCCGAGGCCGTCGGGTGAGGCGTCCCCGGTGTGCTCGGCGATCGTCCAGCAATTCTTGCGCGGCAGGTCCGACAGCAAGCCGAGCACCGACTGCCGTGCCCGAAGACAGGGTTCAACACGCCCGAAGCGATTTGCGATCCGGCCCATCAGACCCTGGAACATCGTCTGCCAGCGGTCAGGCACTACGCTGTCACCCGCGGCCACCGCCTGATCTTCAGTCTTCACAAACCGATGATCAACAGTGGCCGCACCCACCTTCGGACCGGCCTGCCGACTCGATTACGGCCTGGTCACGGAGTGGCGCCCGGACCAGCCCGTGGCAGCCCCGACCTCACCCGCGATATCCACGACAGCCCTCCCATCCGTCACCACCCGCACAGTCTCTGCGGGGACCCGCTGGTCCAGGAACCGCGCCTTGCGGGCACTGCCTTCCAGCTCCTGCTCCAGCTCCGAGCCGAGCTCACGGCGCATCAGTCGCTCACGGGCGGTGGCATCGGAGGCGGTGAGAAGGACCCACACAATCCGGACACCCGTCCCCATGGCCCGCTGGAACGTGCCGGTCTCCTCGGGCAGCACACTGAGGTGCCCGCGGAGCGAAGGCGACGGAGATAGTCCATCGTCTGTGTCACGTCGGCCTCGGTCCACACGCTCGCCTGCGGGGCTTCGCGCACCGAGGCCACCATCGCCGCAGTCGTCGCCTTCCGCACCCGCGGGCGGGGACGAGTTCGACCTGCGAGTCCTGCTGCGCAAAGCGTGCCGTGGCGGCGCTGCTAGCCATTTGCGTGTTCCGGCTTGCGCGCCTCCGCTGCGAGGATCCCGAGCAGACCAGGGAAACGTACGTCGATGTCCGACCGGCGCAGCCGGATGCCCTTCCGGTTCCCGTAGTCAATCTCCCAGATCAGTCCGGCTTCCCGAAGCGCACGGAAGTGGTGCGTCTGGGTCTGCTTCGAGATCGGCAGATCGAACGAGTTACATGTGCGCTCGCGATCCTCCTCGTCCGCGGCGAGCTCGACCATCACCGCACGACGGTGCTCATCGGAGAGCGCTCGGAGGACGGTGCCGAGCTCCATCTCCGCAGCCGCCGGCCCCGAAGGTGTTTCCTTCACCATTCGCTGCCACCTCTCCCAGGTCTGATTTGCATCGTACCTTACGTGCATGCTTCCCTCAGGTACGACACGCATCGTACCTAGGAGGAATCTTGTCGCCCACTCACGCCACCCCCGAGCGTCCATCACCATCGCCGTTGCTGCTGCCCGTCGTGCTGCTGGGCATCTTCGTGATGCCGATCAGCATCACTGGCGCCGCGATCGCGCTTCCCGACATCTCGCGGGACCTCGGCAGCGAGGCAACTATGCTGCAGGGCGTCGTCAACGGCTTCAACATCGCCCTGACGATCTCCACGCTGCTATGGGGGCAGATCGGCAACCGGATCGGGCTGCGACGGACGTTCGTCATCGGCCTCGCCACGGTCCTGCTCGGAGCAGTCGGAAGCGCCCTCGCCGGAAACTTGATCCTCCTCGACCTCGCACGGATCATCACCGGCGTCGGCGCGGCCGCCATCGCGACCGGCGGCACCTCGATCATCTCCCACGCCTACGACGGCAAGCGACGCGCGCGTGCCTTCGCTCTCCTGGGCACGATCGTGGGCATCGGCCTGGCGGCCGGCCCCACGCTCAGCGGCCTGCTCGTCACGGCGCTCGGATGGCGTGGTGTCTTCGGCGTGGTCGCCGGGGTCGCCGCGCTCGTGCTGGCGGCTGCAGCGTTCAGAGTCCTGCCAGCACCGTCCGCCACGTCGACGGGCGATGCGCCCCGCCGAGGCTTCCTCAACCTGTCGCCGCTGCGCAGCCCTCGCTTCCTTGCAGTCGCGCTAGTCCCCGTCGCCGCGTCGTTCGCCTACGTCCCAGTCCTCACCTACGCACCCATCGCGCTGAGCGCCGTCCATGGTCAGGACGCGGCGACCGCGGGACTGTTCATGCTCCCGCTGACGCTCCCCGTCCTCGTCGGCCCGCTGCTCACCGGCGCGCTGATCACCCGCACCCGCGTCTCGCCGCACGCGATCATCAACACCGCCATCATCCTGCTCATCACCGGCGACGTGCTGTTCCTGCTGTTCGACCCGAGCCTGCCCCCGGTGCTGCTCGTTATCCCGATGATCCTGCTGGGATTCGGATGGGGGCTCCCCCTCGGGCTCGTCGACGGCGAAGCACTCGCCTCCGTCCCCGCACACAGCAGCGCCGCCGCAGCCGGCGTACTCAACTTCCTCCGACTCGGCAGCGAAGCGCTCGCCGTCGCCGTCTTCGGCGCTGCCATCGCCGCGATCATCGGCGCCCAGCTCAGCAACCCAACTCTCGGCGCCGAGGTCGCAGCCGGGGCCACCGGCCATGCAGCCGTCTACGCCTCCGCGTTCCGCATGATGATGATCGCCTGCGCCGTCGTCACCACGGTCATCGGCGCCGCCGTCATCCTCCTGCGCCGAGCCAGCGGCACGCCCACCCCCGATTCCACCGAGGACGAGCTGCCCACCGCGGCGGAGTCGCCCACCGATTCCATCCCGGTCCTGTGAAAGGAGCCACGATGACGAAGAAGCTGGGGTTCCTCTCCTTCGGCCACTACCAGCCCCGCCACCACCTGTCCGCAGCCGACTCGCTGACGCAGGGGATCGAGATCGCGGTCGGCGCGGAAGAACTCGGCTTCGACGGCGCCTGGATGCGCGTGCACCACTATCAGCACCAGTTCGCCAGCCCCTGGTCCTTCCTGGGAGCCATGGCCGCGAGAACTCAGCGACTCGAGCTCGGCACCGCCGTGATCGACATGCGTTACGAGAACCCACTCATCATGGCCGAGCTCTCCGCCGCAGCCGACCTCATCAGCGGCGGACGTCTCCAACTCGGCATCAGCCGAGGATCACAGGAACCCGCACTGCGCGGATGGGAGAGCTTCGGCTTCCATCCGTCCGCCGACAGCAACGCCGCAGACATGGCACGCGAGCACACCGACCGCTTCCGCGCCGCCATCGCCGGGACACCGATGGCGATCAGCGACCCCGCCGAGGCCGGCGTGCAGGTGCCGTTGCCGATCCAACCGCAGTCAGAGACCCTTCCGCAGCGCATCTGGTGGGGATCGGCCACGCGACAGAGCGCACAGTGGGCCGGCGAACAGGGTATGCACCTGCTCAGTAGCACCTTGCTCTCTGAGGACACGGGTGTTCCGTTCTCGGAGCTCCAGGCCGAACAGGTCAGGGTCTTCCGCGCCGCCTGGGATCGCGCGGGCCATCGAGGTGCGCCCCGCGTCGCCGTCGTGCGCAGCATCCTGCCGATCGTCTCCGACCGTGACCGGTCCTTGTTCGGCCCCGCGGCGCTCCAAGCACAAGAAAACGTCGGCGTCCTTGGAGGTGCCGTCTCCCGTTTCGGGAAGAGCTTCATCGGAGAGCCGGAGGCCATCATCAGGGAGATTCAGCAAGATCACGCAGTGAAGGAGGCGGACACCCTGCTTGTCACGATCCCCAACACGCTCGGCGTGCAGGAGAACCTGCGCATCCTCGGCAATATTGCAGAGCACCTCGCGCCAACTGTTCACTCCCTGAGAGCGGGTTGACTCAAGGGAGCTATGCAAGCCAACGGAGGGGGCGGTGACCCGAATCTATTCGTGACGCCGCCCCCTCCGCATCTTCGTGTACCTGTCGTGTCGCCGTGCGGAACTGGCGAGGCGGGACTCCGACTTCGCGCCGAAACGCCGTGCTGAAAGGAGTACGGCATCACGTCGACCGTCTTCCGCTCCGGAAGGCCCTTCCACCCCGGACGGCTGTGGACGTTCGTGACGGAGACCCTGGACAGCGGCGCCTACGGGCAGATCCTCCGGTCCCAGGGCTTCTTCACCCTCGCCAGCCGCCCCCTTGTGACGGGACTGTGGTCGCAGGCCGGGGCCGTGGCCCGCTTCGAACCCTCCTCCGCACGCGACGCCGACAGCCCCTACGCCCAGGAACTCGCCTTCATCGGAACCCAGCTGGACGCGGAGCCGCTGCGGGCTTTGCCCTACCTGCATGAACCCGACGTGCGCGGGGTCATCGGCCTCATCGCCGACCGCTTCCCGGGCGCCCGGCTGGCCCTGGACACCGCCGGCCCCGGTTTCTTCGACACGCAGGAACAGCACGACGCCCTCAGTGAGGTCGAGGCCCGTATGCACTGGTACTGCCCTGGTCCGGCCCGATTGGTCGACTGGCGGCCGGGAGCACGCATACTGGCGTCACACACCCTCACCAGCCTGCCTGAGGAACTGGTGGCCCAGTTGCCACTCCCCCACCAGCAGATGGTGTCGCCATGGCCGCGCAGCGGCTCCCCCCGGCCGAGGGCTACCGGCTCAACCTCCTGCGCCTGCCCTGATACCTGCAGGCACGCTCAGCGGGAGGTCCGGCCATGACTCGGCGGAGTCATGGCCGGACTCGGGGCCCGTCGCGCGAGCGGCGCGGCTACCAGGAGGACTTGGTGACCCCGGGCAGGAAGCCGGCGTGGGCCTGCTCCCGTACGCGGACGCGAGACAGGCCGAACTTCCGCAGGTGGCCGCGCGGCCGCCCGTCCACGCTGTCCCGGTTGCGTACTCGGGTGGCGCTCGCGTTGCGGGGCTGGCGCCGCAGTTCTTCCACTGCGGCCTGGCGTTCGGCGTCGGTGGAGGCCGGCCGGCGGATGATCTCCTTCAGCTCCGCACGGCGGGCCGCGTACCGCTCGACGGTCGCCTTGCGCTTCTCGTTCTGCGCGATCTTGCTCTTCTTGGCCATCAGACCTTTCCCCCTCGGGCGCGGATGCGGGCTACGGCCGCCTCGATGCCGATGGTGTCGACAGTCTTGATCGCCTTCGCGCTGAGCGTCAGCCGGACATGCCGCCCCTCGCTGGGCAGCCAGTAGCGCTTGCGCTGGATGTTGGGGTCGAAGCGGCGCGAAGTGCGCCGGTGGGAGTGGGAGATGGTGTTGCCGAAGCCCGGCTGGGCGCCGGTCAGTTGGCAGTGGGCGGACAAGGTCTTACCTACCTCTCGTCGGACGGCCAGTTTTTGGTAATGGAAATCATCGCCATATACTAACCCTCATGGCACGCAACGAGGTACGCCCGATCATCAAGCTCCGCTCCACGGCGGGAACCGGCTACACGTACGTCACCCGCAAGAACCGCCGCAGCGACCCCGACCGCATGGTGCTGCGCAAGTACGACCCGATCGCCCGGCGCCACGTCGACTTCCGCGAAGAGCGCTGACCTCCCGCCCCTCCGCCGCCGCCCGATCCCAAGGACGCCCCATGAAGCCCGGAATCCACCCCGCATACGGTCCCGTCGTCTTCCGCGACCGTGCCGCGAACTACGCGTTCCTCACCCGCTCCACCATGACCAGTGACAAGACGATCGAGTGGGAGGACGGCAACACCTATCCGGTGGTAGACGTCGAGATCTCGGACGTCAGCCACCCCTTCTACACGGGGACCGCCCGGGTCCTGGACACCGCCGGGCGAGTCGAGCGCTTCGAGCGCCGGTACGGCCGACGCGGAGCCAACTGATGCGCGGCAAGTCCCCACTGCCCATCGTCATCGTCGCCGGGCTCCACTCCGAGGCGCGCCGCAAGGTCGTGGACCACCTCTTGCACCTGGTACCCGACAGCGTCGCCCTCCACCACGACCTGTCCACAGCGGCCGACGGCACCGTCCTGCGCCAGGTGCGCGACGCTTCGGGCGAACTGTCCCGAGGCGAGGCCCCGTTGGTCAACGACTGTGCATGCTGCGCCCTGCGCGAGGACCTCGTCCCCGAGTTGGAACGGCTCGCCGACGCCGGCCTCACCCGGCTCGCCGTCGTCGAGCTGTGGGACTCCGTCGAACCCAAGGGGATGGCCGAGGTCGTCGTCCACCACGGCGGCGACACGGTCCGACTCACCAACGTGATCACAGCAGTCGATCCGGCTCTCGTCCTCCCCTGCCTCGGCAACGGCGACGACCTCGCCGAGGCGGGCCTCGCGGCCGCAGCCGCCGACCAGCGCACAGTCGGCGACACCTGCGCCAGGCAACTGGAGTACGCCCCCGTCCTCGCCGTCGTGGAGAGCGAGGACGCCGACGACGAGGACCGGGCGCTGCTCAGCCAACTTCACCCCACCGCCCGTCAGGTGAGCGCCGACTCGCCGGAGCTCGGCCGACTGGTCTTCGCCGGCTTCGACGCCGAAGCCGCCGCCGCAGCCCAGCACCCTGCCTGCGCGCTGCTCCCCCAGGAAGCCGACGAGGCAGGCGTCACCACATTCGTCTGGCGGCGGCACCGCCCGTTCCATCCCGAACGCCTCTACCAGGCGCTGGAGGACCTCTGCTGCGCCGCGGCCCGCAGCCGCGGACGGTTCTGGCTCGCCGACCGCCCCGACACCCTGCTCGCCTGGGACGCCGCGGGCGGGGCCCTGTGTGTGGAGAGCGCCGGCCCGTGGCTCGCCTCCCTGCCGGACGCCGCCTGGGAGATGGTCCCGCCCGTGCGCCGAGCGGCTGCCGCGCTGGACTGGCACCCCGAACACGGGGACCGCTGCCAGCACCTCGTCTTCACCTCGCCCGGCCTGGACCGCGACGGACTCGCGCGGCTGCTGGAGTCCTGCCTGCTCACCGATGCCGAGTACGCCGCGGGACCCGAAGCGTGGAAGCAACTCCCGGCCGCATTCGACTCTCTCCTCGACCCCGTCGCGTAACCCCGGCCCCGTCCGCCCCGCAACACAGAAGGAGCACCATGGCCCCCCGCCAGAGCCCCCGCAAGCCCGTCAAGTCCCGCCCCAACCCGCTGGACGCAGCCGGGATCACCTACATCGACTACAAGGACACCGATCTGCTGCGGAAGTTCATCTCCGACCGCGGCAAGATCCGCAGCCGCCGCGTCACCCGCGTCACCGCCCAGCAGCAACGACAGATCGCAGCGGCGATCAAGAACGCCCGGGAGGTGGCGCTTCTTCCCTACTCGACTCGATGAAGAGTGACCCCTTAGTTCTACACAAGCCTCTTCCTCCGACCATACGGAAGCACACGAAATGCACCTCTCGAAGGAGGGGTGCATTTCGCTACGCCGGGCGAACTCCGTGCGATGGCCGCTCTCGCCTTCGGCGCCGACCTTCGCCTCGGGCTGTTCGCCGCCACCATCGCCATGGCGCTGCTCTTCGGCACCCTCGGCCGCAAGGCCCGGCCCGACGACGTGGTCATCGGCAGCGTCTTCTCTCCTGGTTCCTGGGCCTGGGCGCCTTCTTCATCACCCTCTACACGACCTCGCGGTGCTGGAGATGCGGGCGGGACTGTTCGCCTCGTACTGGGTGCCGAAGATGCCGCCCAGCTTCGCCAACATGGCCGCCGCCACGGCCGTCTACGCCGCGACCTTCCTGATACGACGGCCCGCCCCCGGTCCTGGTACGCGAACCGCCGTCCCCACCGGCACATGAACGAAGGCACCCGATGGCATCCGATCGCCAGTGCGCCCCCGCCGCGTCGCACGACGTCACGCTGATCGGCCGCCTCACCCAGCAACGCACCGCCGTGGTCGAGCCAGCCGACGGCGGGCGCCTGACCGTCTGCCTCTCCAAGCTGCACGAACAGCCGCGCAGGGCATGCGACCCCCGAGCCCGACGACGCCCGCAGTGGCTGTGTCCAGAGTTTCCGGGCCCCGGTCGCGCCGACCTTCGCGCCGACCTTCGCGCCGCAACAGCAGGGCCGCGCAGCAATGGCTGCGCGGCCCTGATCCTGTCCGCGCCCGACCCGAGAGCAGGCGCCTTCGTGCAGGTGGGCGGCTCGACCCGCACGGGCGGCGGCCCCAGACACGGCGTGCGCGATCCCTCGGGCAGGGCTGCGCGGTCAGGCCAGGTTGATGTTCTCGGCCTGCGGACCCTTCTGGCCCTGGGTCACGTCGAACGTCACGGCCTGGCCCTCCTGGAGCTCACGAAAGCCCGTGGAGTTGATCGCGGAGTAGTGCGCGAAGACATCCGGACCGCCGCCGTCCTGGGCGATGAAGCCGAAGCCCTTCTCCGCGTTGAACCACTTCACTGTTCCCGTTGCCATGTCTTATGCCTTCCAGTCGATGAACGCCTCCCACTACATGTGGCAGACGGAGGTGATCGCCCTGGTCCCTGCGGCACAGCACAGCAAAACACCCACACCAGAGACGTGGGCAAGTGGGAATTCCGAACCACGACAGCTGACACAGACGTTACACGCCCACACACCGCGTCACCAGAGGACAAGGATCACTCTGCACACCGAGACCGTGCGTGCGGTACCCGCCGATGCTGACGGGCACGCTCATCTCATTCTGCTGCCGTCGGGTTCACTGACTCGGCGGCGCGGCGATATTCGGCGTTGATGCGCTGGGCTTCTTCGAGCTGGTCCTCGAGAATGACGATCCGGCAGGCAGCCTCGATGGGGGTGCCCCGATCGACGAGCTCCCGGGCGCGGGCGGCGATACGCAGTTGGTAGCGGGAGTAGCGGCGGTGGCCGCCTTCGGAGCGCAGGGGGGTGATCAGGCGGGCTTCGCCGAGGGCGCGGAGGAAGGCAGGGGTGGTGCCGAGCATCTCGGCGGCCCGGCCCATGGTGTAGGCGGGGTAGTCGTCGTCGTTGAGACGGCCGAACGTGTCGTCTGCTGTCATTGCACCTCTCTGTGGAACGCGTTGAGGGGCCCTGGCGCCGTACTGGCACCAGGGCCCCGAAGGAACTACTACACCATCTGCCGGCCCGGATACTGCACCGGCCCTCTGTTTCCGCAGCCCCGACCGAGACGCTGTCGGGGGCGCGGGGATCGCGGTTGCTTGACCGGAGACCACCTCACTATCGATGTCCTGCGGTACCCGGGTCCGAGACTTCCGCCCGGGCGATCCTGATGGCGCTCGGCTCCTCCGTTCTTCCCTCTTGATCAACTACTCACTGACGGAACCTGCGAACTGCTGATACCGCGAACTGCTGGTGGCCTCGAACAGCGCCACTCTTCGGCAGCCAGCCCCGTCGCCCGTCCTGCGTCTGCTCCGGCTTGGAACCCCACTGCCGAACCTCCCGGTGCGCGCGCCCGCAGCCGACGCCTTCACCGAGGTACTGCTCACTGACTTCACTGCTGGGTACTGCGATCCTTCATTTGCGGGTGCTGCGACTGCGGTACTGCTCATGGTGGCCCCTGATCACTGCGGGCCACCCGGTCCGGCCGTCAGTCCCGTCACCGTCCTGCAACCGCCTTGGCTTCGGAACTCCACCACCGCACCGTCCTGCGAACTGCGACTGCGGTACTGCTGCCCGGCAGTTCATCTCTGCCGGGCCTGTCTCGATCTCGGCTACGAGAGAAACCATAACCACACCGCCATCCAATGTCTACTCTTGCTGGCATAGATTTTTGTGCACTCGAAGACGAGGTAATCCGCCTCGGCCGGTCCAGCAGAGTCCCTGACCGTAACCCGTGGCACTGTCATCAACAGTCGACTGGCTCTCGCAGCCACGGGAGGCAGAGGGTGTCGGATGCGCTGACGCATTCCGCCCGCTTGAGCGAGTTCGCCGCCGTCTTCGACTCCCCCGCGGAGAAGGACGGGCCGCCCACGCGTCTGCCCTTCCGTGTCGCCCGGGTCCTGCCGGGCACGCCGGGGAGCCCGGAGACGGGTGGGATGTACCGGGTTGCGATCGCGGACGTCAGCGCCAGGAGCGGAGGCGACTTCGACTGTTCCGACCACTGAGCGACGGCGCCGGGAACCCGCTGCACGCAGTGTGGGGGCCCCCCGCCGCGCCGGCGGGCCCACACAGCGGGGGAAATTTAAGCTAGTGGCGGTTTAACCCGTACTACAGGGAACCGGGGGGCGACGAAAGC
>NZ_JBHJUW010000163.1:0-17316 GCF_042268205.1 Streptomyces sp. NPDC056160 | reverse complement strand
GTCATCCGTCAGAACCACTTCGACCGTCGGCCGACCCATGCGCGCCATGAGCCCAGCATACTTCTACGGCTTTCCTAAGACTCGGGACACTAGTGCCGCCCGCCCCGCCGCCGGGAGCGGTCCGGGAGCCAGAAGGTACGGGACATGACCTTCTGCTCGTGCTTGGTCTCCTCCCGCGTCAACTCGTCCCTGAACTGCCCGCCGTGCGCCCGCAGGGCCGCGGCGGCCAGCCGTTGCGCGCATCCGTCCAGCATGGCCGCGCGCAGGGCGGTGACCAGGGCTGCCTGGTCGGCGAGCGAACGGGCGCCGACCGTGTGGTGCACCAGGCGTCGCAGCACACCCTCGACCCGGGGACCGCCCCCGCCGATCGAGTCGAGCCGCCTGGCCAGCAGGACCACGTCGACGACCGGGCAGCGCAGGAACCTGTCCTGGATGACCGCGTCCAGATGGAAGCCGAGCGAGGCCGATTCGAGGGCGAGCAGCAGGGACGCCACGGTCGATTCCCCCATGCCGGCGGCGTGTTCGCACAGGACGTCCAGACGGGCGTAGCGCGACCCGGCCTGGGCGAGGGCCGCGAGGAACAGGCCCGCGTGGCCCACGAGTTCGTCGTACACGATGCACCGGAACACGACCTCGGCGGGCTCGGGCAGACCGAACCGCTCCAGGCAGGTCAGCAGGGTGCCGGCCTCCTCCGGAGCCAGGAGCCGCGCCGCCGCCCCCATCACCGCCTCCGCGCCCGGCGCCATGGTGCCCAGCAGCTCGATCAGCCGTGCGACCTGCTCGACGGTACGCGCCCGCACGGTCAGCACCAGCAGGTTGGCCGCGAACTGGTGGCGTCCGGTGAGGTACAACTCGCTGATCAGGACGGCGACGTCGTCGACGGGCCGGTGCTCGGCGGCACCGCACAGCACCGTCCAGGCCCGGTTGTCCCGCAGCGCCTGCACGAGGGGGATGAGGTGCCCGACGTTGCGCTTCTGCGTCCGGACGAAGACGGTCTCGGCGTCCTGCCGCAGCCCGTGGCGGCCGAGCGCGCGGATGAACTCGGCCACATCCGAGGCGGACCGCTTGCCGGCCGCTGCCTGCTGCAGGGCGTCGGCGTACCGTCCCAGGCACGTCTCCCGCAGCATGATGCTCAGCGTCACCAGCTCGGTCACCGGGCCTTCGGCGGCGGCGGCGGACATCGCGGCGGCCACGGCGCCGTCGAGTTCGCCGCCGGCCAGGGCGAGGGCGACGGACACGAGGTCGGCGGCGGGCCGGACGACGGCCGCCGCCCCGAGCAGGCTCGCGGCGTGCTCGTCCAGCCCACTGCGGCGCAGCGCCAGCGCGAACGTGGCCACTTCCTCGGGCTGGTGGAACTTCACCGACGCCCGTACCAGGATCAGGACGTACTCCTCCATGCCCTCGCGGAACAGTTCCCTTGCCAGGGCGCTGGTGTCGTCGAGCGGGCGCGCCATCACCATGGCCGGCAGGGCGGTCTGCGCGTGCGCGTCGAAGCCCGCCTGCCGCAGCGCGGACAGCAGGCCCGCCACCTCCTCGACGGTGCGGGACTGGCTGGCGGCCCTGACCAGTTCGCTCGCCATCGCCTTGCGGGTGCGCAGTTCGAGGTCGCCGACGGCCCGCACCAGTTCGGGCACCGACGACCTGCGGTCCGCCGCCTCCAGCATGCTCATGATCGAAGGCGGGTCGCCGTCCTCCGCCCCCTCCCCGCCCAGCTCCTGGAGGCTCTCCAGGCGGGTCTCCAGCCGTTGGCACCGGTCCTCGGCGGCGATCAGTTCGGCACGGGTGACCGCGAGCGACTCCTCCAGGTAGATCACCTGCTCCTGGAGGTCCCCGCACTCCTCCTGCAGACGCACGTACTCGCCCTGCCACAGGACCACTTCGCCCCGGTGCGCGAGGTGCTGCTCCTCCAGCCGCTCCTCCAGGTTCCGGCACCGGCCCCGTACGTTCGCCAGGCGGCCCTCGCGGTCGCGCAACGCCTCTTCCAGGGCCCGCTGCCGCGTCGTGATCCGCCGGGTGTCCTCGTCGGCCTCGGCCAGCTTGTCCTGGAGGGCCTGCACCTCGCTGCTGTGCCGGTTGCTGCGCAGCGCCTCCCGGTGCAGCTCCCGCAGGGCGGCCTCCGCCTCGGGAGTGAGGGCGGCCTGCGCCTCCTGGACGTCCTCGATGACCCCGGCCACGAAGTCCCACGGCGGAACCCGCTCACCGCTGAGGTAACGGGTCACGGAACTCGGGTTGAGGAAACGGCGCGCCGCGTAACGCCGCACGCTGATCCCGAGCGCGAGGAACACCCGCCGCAGGTCCTCCGCCAGCGCGCGCTTCTCGGGGGCCAGGCCGTCCTACAACGGGGCCAGGACCACCGGCCGCGCCCGCCCCGCCACGGCCGTCCCGCCCTCGGCGGGCACCTTTCCGTCGTACATCCCGCCAGTATCGCGTCACCCCAACGCCCCTGGGCCTTGAGACGTGTTGCCACCTGCGACGGCAACACCCGGGCATGCTGCCACCGCGATCGGCAACGGCCGCAAGGGCTTTCGGCGCCCTCGCCCCGCCGGTGATCGGCCACGATCGGTACCGGTCCGAGGGGCTCGCCCCCATCGTGAGCGGGAGGAACGACATCATGACCACGACCGACGACGCCACGCCGTCTCACGCCGCACGGGTGCTCTTCTGGCGCCGTCTGGCCCGGCAGGCGGCCCTCGGCGCGGCGGGGGCCGCCGGTTCGGGTGCGGTGAGCCTGCTGCTGTGGTGGCTGCGGGGCGGCTGAGCGGCCGTCCCACCGGGGCGGGGCTGCCTGGCGACCGTCGCGGAGCGGGTCACGCCGTTCACGGCGGCGCCGCCCGAGGAGGGCCAAGACCCGTCCGGGCTGGGCCACCCGGAACTGGTCGACGCCCTCGCCCCCCGGCCGCTCGAAGCCTTCACCGGCCTCCAGGAACCGGTCAGTCTCCGGGCTGTCGGCCGGCGTACGGACATGACCACGTACTTCCGCTTCCCCGTCTACCCGGTGGCCGCGACGTCCCACGGCCCGCCCGGCGCCCCGCGGCCTTCCCGGTCACCGCGCCGGCGTCCCGCGACGACCGAGGCGTGCCCCGGCGGATGCCCATGCCCCCCTTCCGGGGGACCCCGGCCGGGGCCTAGGGTCCTCGCCTGTGACTGAATCCGCCTCCCACCTGTCCACCACCGCCGACGCCTACGACGCCGTCGCGGTCCTCTACGCCGACCTGTTCCGCGACGCGCTGGACGGCTTCCCGCTGGACCGCGCGGTGCTCGCGGCGTTCGCCGACTGCGTGCGGAGCGCCGGCGCCGGGCCCGTGGCCGAACTGGGCTGCGGGCCCGGCGCGGTGACCGCCCACCTGAGGGACCTGGGGCTGGACGTGTCCGGCGTCGACCTGTCCCCGGTGATGATCGACCTCGCCCACCAGGCCTACCCGGACCTGCGCTTCGAGGTCGGTTCCATGGACGCCCTGGATCTCGGGGACGGAACGCTCGACGGCATCGTCTCCTGGTACTCGGTCATCCACACCCCGCCGCGGGACCTGCCCGCCCACTTCGCCGAGTTCGGGCGCGTGCTGGCGCCCGGCGGCCACCTCCTGCTCGCCTTCTTCGAGTCGGAGGGCGAGCCGGTCACGGCGTTCGACCACAAGGTGACGACCGCCTACCGGTGGCCGATCGACGGCCTGGCCCGGCTGGCGGGTGACGCCGGGTTCACCGAGATCGGCCGCATGCTGCGCGAGCCGGGCGAACAGGAACGCTTCCGCCGGGGGCACCTGCTCATGCGCCGCGCCGGCTGACCCGTCGGCAGAGGGGGGAGCCGCGCGGCCGTCCGGCGCGGCTCCGCCCCTTCCGAGCCGGTCGGCGGCCGCCGGCCGGTGGCGACCGGCAGCACGTCCCGGTCGGAGAACGACGCCGGGGACGCGGCCCCGGCGATCTCCTCCAGCGACTCCCGCGACCGCGCCGGTGACCCGGCGGACGGCTGCGCCGCACCCGGTACCGGCCGGGCCGGCGCCGTGACCGCCTTTCGCCGGGCTCCGGCGGCTTCGGACCGCGGGACCCGGGACGCGCCCCGCCGCCGCGGACCCGCCATGTGAGATGCGTACCGGAGGGTGATCGCGCAACGGCTAGGCTCGTCCGGTGGCGCCGGGCGCGGTCTTGGGGGTGGGGATGGACAGGAGCACGTTCGGCCGGTTGCTGCGTGAGGCGCGGCAGCGTTCGCTGCTGACGCTGGAGAGTCTGGCGGAGGTGTCCGGGGTGAGTGTCCGGGCCATCAGTGACATGGAGCGGGGCAGGAGTCTGCCGCGGCAGGCGACGCTGGCCGAGTTGATGGACGCGCTGGAGCTGGACGAGACGGAGCGGCGGCGTCTGGTGCAGGCGACCACCTCGGGGCGGCCCACCCGGCAGGTCCCGCAGCAACTGCCGCCCGACCTCGCGGTGTTCCGCGGCCGCCAGGAGGCGCTGGAGCGCGTGCACGGATTCACGGAACAGACCGCCGGGGACGGCCGCCACGCGGTCGTCTTCGCGATCGGGGGCATGGCCGGGGTGGGCAAGACCACGCTGGCCGTGCACTGGGCGCACCAGGTGGCGGACCGCTTCCCGGACGGCCAGCTGTACGTGAACCTGCGCGGCTTCGAGGACGCGGGCGCCCCGCTGGAGCCGGGGGAGGTCCTCGGCGGGTGCCTCCGCGCGCTCGGGATGACCAGCGCCGACATACCGCCCGGCGCCGGGGAGCGCGGTGCCCTGTTCCGGGAGCGGACGGCCGCCCTGCGGCTGATCGTGGTGCTGGACAACGCGCGCGACGCCGAGCAGGTACGGCCGCTGCTGCCCGCCTCGCCCGGGTGCCTGACGATCACCACCTCCCGCAACCAGTTGTTCGGGCTGGCCGGGACGGAGGGCTTCTCCCTGATCGGTCTGGACGTCTGGACGCCGCGCGAGGCGCTCGCCGCACTGGCCGCCAGGATCGGCGAGGACCGGTGCCGCGCCGAGCCCGAGGCGGCCGCCGAGCTGGTGGAACTGTGCGGGCACCTGCCGCTGGCGGTCGCCGTCGTCGGCGCCCAGCTCAGTGCCGCGCCCCGCATGGCCCTGCGGCGGGGCGCCCGCGAGCTGCGGGAGGCCACACCACGGCTGGACGCCCTGGCGGGCGACGACCGGCGGGTCGACGTGCGGGCCGTGTTCTCCTGGTCCTACCGGGCCCTCGACTCCGGGACCGCACGATTCTTCCGCCACCTGTCCCTGCACCCCGGCCCTGCGGTGTCCGCCGAGGCCGCCGCCTCCCTCGCGGGCGCCGGGATGGCCGAGGCCCGCCGCCACCTGCGCGAACTGACCACCGCCAGTCTGCTGTCCCGCGACGCCGACGGCCGCTACGTCGTGCACGACCTGGTGCGTGCCTACGGCACCGAACTCGGCGAACATGAGGGGGACGACCGCCACGGCGCCGAGGCACGCCTCCTGGACTACCTGCGCCACAACGCCCTGACGGCAGGGCAGGCGCTCGACGCGCGCCTGGGTGCCGAACCGGCCGGTGCCCCGGCCCTGGGCGTCGTGCCGGTCGCGGTCGACGGCCGGGCGGACGCGCTGGCCTGGTTCCGCCAGGAGGAGGCGACCACGGCCGCCGCTCTGCGGACCCTGGACGACCCACGGCTGCGGCACCGGCGCGCCGCGCTTCCGCCGGCCTGGGTCGGGTACAACGCGGTCGCGGGCCGCTGGGCCGAGGAGATCTCGGCCGAGCGCATCGGCCTCGACGCGGCCCTCCTCCTCGACGACCCGGTCGCCATCGCCAGGACCGGCGCGAACCTGGCCCGCGCGCTGGCCGAGACGGGCCAGTCGTCCGAGGCCGACGAACAGGTCGACCTGCTGCTCAAGCATGTGCACCGGCTGGAGCCCGCGGAGCGGGCCGCCACCGAGCGGAGCATCGGCTGGGTGCGCGGCCGGCAGCAGCGCTACGGCGAGGCGCTGCACCACGCGCGCAGCGCCCTGGCGCTGTACCGCACCGTGGGCCGGCCCGCCCTGCTCGCCCGTGAACTCAACGCCGTCGGCTGGTACCTCGCGCTGCTCGGCGAGTACCGGGAGGCGATCACCATGTGCGAGGAGGCGCTGCCCATCCTCCAGGCGGGCGGCAACCGCCGTAACGAGGCCGCGACCTGGGACAGCATCGCCTACGCCCGCCAACGCCTGGGCGAGTTCGGCACGGCGGTCGCGAACTACCGGACGGCGCTGGGGCTGCTCGAAGCGCTCCAGGACGACTACAACCAGGCCGAGGTGCTGGACCACCTGGCGTCCGCGCAACTGGAGTTGGGGGACGAGGCCGAGGCGCGGGCTAGCTGGACACGGGCGGCCGATCTGTTGCGGGCGTTCGGCAGCCCGCGCGCCGAGCGGATGCGGGCCAAGGCCAAGGCGCTGCCCAGGCCGGCGGCCCACCGCGCCGAGCGGGACGGTTCCTGAGCCGGGCCGCGCCGTATTCCTCAGCCGGTGGCGGAGTGCGCCGCACGGCGCACGTCCGCCGCACGGCTTGCGTCCGCCACGCGGCCCGCGTCCGTCGGGTCCGCAGCGCGCAGTCGGGCGATCCCCCAGTCCAACGCGGCCTCCAGGTGGGTGACCCGGCCCGTCGCGAGCAGCAGCGCGACCCCGCCCTGGATGCCGGCCAGCAGCGCCGCCGCGGCCGTATCCACGTCGAACGCCTCAGGCAGGCGGCCGGTGGGCACCAGCGCCCTGATGCCGTCGGCGATGTGCTCCTGCCACCTGTGCATCAGCTCGACGACCACGGCCCGCGCGCCGGGAGAAGCCGTGCCGACCTGTCCGAGCAGGGAGCCGAGGGGACACGTGTCTCCTTGGTCCCGGTACCGTGCGACGACCGAGTCCCGCCACCGGTACCACGCCTCCCAGTCGTCCAGGTGCCCCAGGTACGGCTGCTGGTCGTCCAGGACCCGGCCGGCCTCGAAGTGGGCGACGGCGAGCAGGAGCTGGTCCCGGCCCCCGGGAAAGTAGTGGAACAACTGGCTCTTGCTGGTCCGCGTCCGCTCGCGGATGTCGTCGAGTGTCGCCGTGAGGCCCGCTTCCCGCAGGACCTCGGAGGCACCGACGACGATGCGCTGCCGCGTCGCCTGCCCCTTGGGTGTCAGAGCGTGGCCCATGCCCCCGCCTCCTTCAGCCCTTTCACCGGATCAGCGCGGTTCATTCTACGACCGCCGGTGTCGCCGCCCCCGGCCCTGAGACCGCCCGACCCCCACCCGCGGGACTCGGCCCACCGGGATCCACCAGGAGGGCCTAGCCCACCGCCCGGGTCACCGGCACCCGGGCCGCCCGCGCTCCGGGGCCCAGCGCGGCCAGTACCCCGATCACGGCCGCGCCGAGGAAGAACAGCAGCAGGGCCGTCCACGGCAGGCAGACCACCGCGCCCGGCTGGCCGGACACCGCCGCCACCCCCGCCGCGCCGCCCGCCAGGATGCCCAGCCCGGCGCCCAGCAGGGACACCACGACCGACTCCACGCGCAGCATGGAACGCACCCCCGCCCGGTCCAGGCCCACGGCACGCAGCAGCCCGATCTCCCGCACCCGTTCGAACACCGCCATGCCCATGGTGTTGGCGACTCCCAGCGCCCCGATCCCGACCGTGACACTGAGCATCGCGTACAGCACGGACAACAGCGGCCCGAACGCCTCGGCCGCCTCCCGTCCCGCGTCCCCCCGGTCCTGGACGACCAGCAGCGGGTTGTCCAGGGTGCGGCGGATGTCCTCCTTGAGGGCGGCGGTACGGCCCGGCTCCGCGCGGACGAGTACCGAGGTCACCGGCCCGCCGCGCGCCGCCCCGGCCCCCGCCAGGGCGCCCTCCGGGAGCAGGGCCGGGCCCAGCGCCTCGGGGCCGTCGTACACCGCGACGACCGTACGGTCGAGGGCGGGGCCGTCCGGCACCCCGGCGTCGGACAGCTCCCGGCCGGTGAGGCGGTCGCCCGGTTTCCAGCCGTGCTCCGCGGCGAGCGCCGACGTGACGGCGACACCCCGGGCGAGGTCGTCCAGGGACCCGGCGCGCACGGTGAGGCCGCCGAGGCGCCCTTGTCCCACGGCGTCCGGATCGACGACGGCCGTCCACAGCGTCGAGCCGTCGCGCAGGCGGAACGTGTCCTCCCGGACCGAGGTGACCGCCGCCGCGTGCGGCAGCCGGGCGACCTCCCGTGCCGTGTCCGCGCCGACCTCGGCGAAGTCGACGGCGGTGATCCGCAGGTCCGTCGGCATCTCCGCCTCCGCCTTGCGGGCCGCCGTGGCGCTCAGCGAGGACAGTGCCACCGTGACCGCGCTGACGAGCGCCACACACACGGTGAGCGCCCCGGCGGTCGCCGCGGTGCGCCGGGGATTGCGGCACACGTTGGCCAGCGCGAGGACACCGCGCACCCCGCACACCCGCCGCAGCGGCGCGTGCAGCACACGTGTGAGCGGCGGAGCGAGCACCGGGACGAGCAGGACCAGCCCGGCGAGCAGCACCGGCAGGGCGACGGCGAGCACCGCGAGGTCCCCGCCCGCGAAAGCCAGCAGCAGGGCGCCCACGCCCGTGGCGGACAGCCCGGCGAGGGTGCGGCGCCGCAGCGAGGGTGCCGGGGCGGGCAGGTCGCTCCGCAGCGCCGCGACCGGTGCGACGGCCGAGGCACGCAGCGCGGGGACGTACGCGGACGCGGCCGTCACCGCGACCCCGACGGCGAGGGCCGTCAGCAGCGGGACGGGGGAGAAGGGGTCCGGCGACGCGCTTGCCGGGCCGGCGGCGGGCCCGAACAGGCGGCTCAGGGTCTCGGCCACGCCGATGCCGGCCCCGTACCCGGCCAGGGCCGCGACGGCACCGACCAGGGCCGCCTCGCCCAGCACGGTCCGCAGGACCCGCCCGCGGCTCGCGCCCACCGCCCGCAGCAGGGCGTGTTCCCTGGCCCGGGCGGCGCTCAGCATCGTGAAGGTGTTCCCCACCAGGAAGGCCGACAGGAGCAGGGCGATGCCCGCGAAGACCAGCAGCAGGGTGCCGAGTTTCGCGCGGTCCGGCGCCGCCGCGGCCTGTGCGTCCAGCTCCGCGCGGGGGACCGCCTCCAGACCGGGGGGCAGCGCCCGTGCCACGCGGTCCGCGAGCGCCGTGGGTGAGGTGCCGGGTGCGGCCGTGAGCGTCACCGAGGCGTACGCGCCCGGTTCCGCCGCGAACAGGGTACGCGCGGTGGCCTGGTCGAACGCGGTGACCGTGCCGCCGGCGGCGACGGCGGGGTCGTGGACGGTGAAGACACCGGTGAGCCGGACCGGGCGGACCTCGCCCGCCACGACGACCCGCACCCGGTCCCCGACCCGGTACCCGGCGCGCCGGGCCGCCCACCGGTCGACGGCGACCTCACCGGGGCCGTGCGGGCCGCGCCCGCGCGTCAGCGGATAGCGGGGGTCGGCCCCGCGCCGGTCCGGTACGAAGTTCACCCCGGCCGCCTCGGACGCCGGGCCCACCAGCGTGCCGTCGCGCGCCACGAGGAACGCCCGGCCCACCAGGGTGCCGCGCGCGCCGGCCACCCCGGGCAGCGCGGCGAGCCGCCGCCGCAGCGCCTCGTCCGGCGCCGCCGCGGACCCTTGCGCCGGCCCGGGGCCTCCCGCGCGCACCTCCACCGACACGTCGGGCCGCGACGCCCGCTGGAGCCGGTCGGCGCCCGCGGCCAGGGAGCGGGTGTACAGCAGCGAACCGCTGACACAGGCGACACCGATCAGCACGGCGAGGGCGGGCAGCGCGAAGCGGCGCAGATCACGGCGGACGGAGCGCAGGACGGTACGGAACATGAGGCCTTCCAGTGCGGTGGCCGGGGAGCGGGCGCCCGGGGAGGAGGGGCAGGTGTCCCGATCCTGGCCGCTGCCGGGGCGTGGGGGGATCAGCCGGAGGACCGAAACCGGGCGGCCGGTGTGCGCCGGGCCTCGGCCGAACGGTCGAGGTGCGGACCCGCGCGAGGCCGTAACCTGCACAGACATGAAGCAGCTCTTCGACGTCCCGGTGTCCCGGTGGACCGGCACTCCGGTGATCCGGTGGAACGGCGCCTCGGTCGGCCGGCGGATCGCGGTGGTGTGCGCCGCGGTTCTGCTGACGGCCGCGGTGGCCGCCGAGGGGGCGGACACCGGATCCGTGCCGGCCGCCGCGGCGTGGACGGTGTCCGGCGGGCTGGCGCTGGCCGCCGTCGCCGTCCCCCGCGACCGCTTCGGCCGGGTGGCGTCCGCCGCGGTCGCCGCGTCCTGCCTGCTGACCCTGGTCAGCAACCGTACGGGCGTCCGCGCCGAACACACCTTCGGCGTCGTCGAGTCGTCCGCGCTGCTCCTGGTCGTCGCCCGCGCGCTGCGCCTGCGCCCGCCGCTGCGGGCCACCACGCTGGCGGGTGGTGCGGTGGCCGCGCTCACGGTGATCTTCCTGCGGCTGCCCTCGGCCGAGTACGGCACGGTGGGTTCGTTCGCCGTCCCCGCCGTCTGGAGCGCCGCGGTCCTGGCAGCGGTGCTCGGCCTGTACCTGCGTCTGCTCGACCGGTTCCGGGAACGGGAGCACCAGGCCGCCCTGCAAGAGCAACGCCTTGACTACGCCCGGGAGTTGCACGACTTCGTCGGCCACCACGTGACCGCGGTCATCGCCCAGACCAAGGCCGTGCGCTTCGCCTCGGCCGCCGGCCGCCCACCGGGCCCCGAGGAACTGGACGGCATGCTCGCGGCCATCGAGGAGGCCGGTTCGCAGGCCATGCAGTCGATGCGGAGCATGGTGGCGGTGCTGCGCGACCCCAGGGAGAGCGGCCCCGTGGCGGGGCCCGGCGCCGGTCTCGGTGACCTGCGCGCGCTGACGGCGCGCTTCTCGGCGGCGGGCCCGGCCGTCGATCTCGCACTCGACCCGCGCCTGAGCGCCGGGGAGCTGCCGCCGGGCATCGCCACCACCGTGCACCAGGTCGTGCGCGAGTCCCTGACGAACGTGCGCAAGCACGCGCACGGCGCGAAGGCGGTCACCGTCGACGTCCGCCTCGGCGGCGACACCGGCCGGCCGGTGGTCCGGGTCTCGGTGTGCGACGACGCGGAGGCCGCCGGCCGGGGGGCCAAAGTCAACGCCCCGGCCCACCGGCCCCCGCGCGGCCAACGTTCGGGAACCGCGTCAGGAACGGCGCAGGGGGCCGGGTACGGATCGGGAACCGGCTCCGGGTACGGCCTGGTCGGGCTCTGCGAACGCGCGGCCATGGTCGGCGGAACCGTCACGGCGGGCCCGCGCGCCGGTGTCGGCTGGGTCGTCGAGGCCGACATCCCGCTGCCCGGCCCCTTGCCCCTCGCTGCCGCGGACGTCCCGGCGGCTGACACCCTGGACCCATGACGACGATCAGGATTCTCATCGCCGACGACCAGCAGATGATCCGCTCGGCCTACGGCATGATCCTCGGCTCCCAGCCCGACATGGAGATCGTCGCTTCGGTGGCCGACGGCGCCACCGCGGTCCAGGAGGCCAGGCGCCTGCGCCCCGACGTGTGCCTGCTGGACATCCGCATGCCCGGCCTCGACGGCCTGGAGGCGACCCGGCTGCTGGCGGGCCCGGAAGCGGAGGACCCGCTGAACGTGCTCATCGCGACCACGTTCGACGTGGACGAGTACGTGTACCGGGCCCTGCGCAACGGGGCCTGCGGTTTCCTGCTCAAGGACGGCTCTCCCGCGCTGCTCGTCGAAGCGGTCCGGGCCGTGGCCGCCGACAACGCCCTCATCTCGCCGTCGATCACGGTCCGGCTGCTGAAGCACATGACGCACGCGGCCGCGGAAGCCGTGACGCGCCCCGAGCGCTTCAGGCCCGCGCCCAGGGAGCCGCGCAAGGCGCGCGAACTCCCGCTGACCGCCCGCGAGACGGACGTCGTACGACTGGTCGCGCGCGGCCGCACCAACGAGGAACTGGCGGCCGAGCTGCACGTCTCGCTCTCCACGGTGAAGACGCACCTGGGCAGCGTGCAGCGCAAGCTCGCCGCCCGCAACCGGGTGGAGATCGCCGCCTGGGCCTGGGAGAACGGCGTCTGCGGCGGCCGGGACGAGCGGGACCGGCCGTAGCGGCCCGGGACCGGCACCTCGGCCGGGGCGTCACGGCAGCCGCACCAGATGCACGGCACGGCTCGCCCAGTCACCCGGCTCCAGGCCGGGGTGGAAGCCGTACTCGGTGAGCACCGTGGCGTGATGGACCTCGCCCGTGCGCGAGTCGCGGTAACGGGCCCCGGCGGTGAGTCCCCGCAACCGCACCGGAAGCTGCGGGACCCCGTGACGCGGACCGCGCCGCCACGCCAGCACCAGCGTCTCGGCGCCGTCCCCGGCCGCGTACTGCACGACCGTCGCGCCCTCGCCGTGCGGACCGCGGAGCCGGTGGAGATCGCCCTGCTGGACCAGGTGCCGCACCTTCTTGTACTCGGCCACCAGCTCGGCCCCCTGCGCCAGTTCGGCCTCCGACCAGCGCGTCAGGTCGCCGCCGATGCCCAGCAGCCCGGCCATCGCGGCATGGAAGCGGAAACGCAGCGGAACCGTGCGCGAGGTCAGCTGGTTGGGCACGTCCGTCACCCAGGCGGACATGATCCGCGCCGGGTGGATCTGACCGAAGCCGTGCTGGATCACCAGCCGGTCGACCGCGTCGGTGTTGTCCGACACCCACGCCTGGTCGGTGCGGGCGAGAATGCCCAGGTCGACGCGTCCGCCGCCGCCGCTGCACGTCTCCACGCGCAGCCCCGGGTGATCGGCGCGCAGCCGGTCCAGGACGCCGTACAGGTTGGCCACGTACGCCGTCCACAGCCGGTCGTCACCGTCACCGTCACCGTTACCGTCAGCGCTGCCGTCGTCATCGCCGTCCGGGCTGCCCGCGCCCTGCTGCCGCGGCCAGCCGGCCTCGCTGAAGGGGCGGTTCATGTCCCACTTGAGGAAGTCGATGCCGTGATCGCCGACCAGGCGGGTGAGCCACCCGTACGCCCATTCGGCGACGTCGTCCCGGGCGAAGTTCAGCACCAGTTGGTGGCGCAGCTCGGTGCGGGCCCGGCCGGGCACGTGCAGCACCCAGTCCGGGTGCGCGGGGTACAGGTCGCTGTCCGGGTTGACCATCTCCGGCTCGACCCACAGGCCGAAGCGCATGCCGAGCCCGTGCACCGCATCGGCCAGGGGACCCAGGCCGTCCGGGAAGCGCTCGGGGGACGGCGTCCAGTCACCCAGGCCCGCCCGGTCGTCGCGCCGCGCGCCGAACCAGCCGTCGTCGACGACGTACAGTTCGACACCCAGCGCGGCGGCCCGCTCGGCGAGCGCCTTCTGGCTCGCCTCGTCGACGTCGAAACCCGTGGCCTCCCAGGAGTTGTAGAGCACGGGTGCCACCTCCCCCGCGTGCGGCAGCACATGGCGGCGGACATACGTGTGCCACGCCCGGCTCGCCGCACCGAAGCCGCCCTCGGTGAACAGCCCGGCGAACACCGGCGTGGTGAACTCCTCGCCGGGCGCGAGCGGCACGGAGGTTCCCTCGTGGCCGACGCCCCCGGTGAACCCGGCGCGCCCGTCGGGTGTCCGCTGCACGGTGACGCGCCAGCTCCCGCTCCACGCCAGCGCCCCGCTCCACACCCGGCCCTGCTCCTCGGACGCCTCGCCGCCGTCCAGCATCAGCCACGGGCCGGCGTGGTGGCCGGTGATCCCGCGCCTGCTGGTCAGGACCGTCTCGCCGTGCGGCAGCGGATCGCGGCTCAGCCGGTTCTCCGCCGACCACTGGCCGGTGACGTGGCTGAGCCGGCAGCCGGGCAGCGGCGGCAGCGACCAGGCGGCCGAGTCGGCGCGCAGCAGGGCCAGGGGCCGGTCACCGGCGTTGCGCAGCACCGTACGCCGCTCGATGACGTCGGTGTCCTCGCGCACCGTGTAGTGCAGCGCCACGTGCAGGGGTTGGAGGCGGTCGCGGAACTCCAGGACCAGTTCGGCGCGGCCGGGTGAGGGTTCGAGGACGCGGTGCCCGACGGGCTCCCACTCGAAGCCGCGGGAGCCGTCCGCGTACCGCACCTGGAGGGAGGGCGGACCGTAGCGCGTGCCGCCGTCCACCGGCAGTTCCTCGCCGACCGGGGGCCGTCCCTCGAAGCTGCTCGCCACCGCCGGGAGCGGGCTGGCGAGGTCCGCCGCCTCCCGCAGGGTCAGCCGTGGACCCCACGCCAGGTGGCAGGGCGCACCCGTCCCGTCGACCCGCAGGGCGTAGGAGGTGCGGGGCGTGGTCAGCAGCCAGACCCCGCGGTCCGGGGCGTGGGAGATCATCGGCATCGGGCCTCACGTTCGCGAGAAGGGGTGACGGCGGCAGAGGACGGCGCGCTCGCAAGAGCCAAGCGCGACCTTCGACCTCATGTCAACACCCCTGCAACCACCTGCCTTTGGAAGAAGATCACCCCGCACAGGCAATCTTCAGAAGATTCTTGCTTCTTTCATTGACAGCGGAAAATAAGAGACCTAGGTTCCCGGCCATGTCCTCGCCCCCGTCCCCGCCCTTCCCCCGTCCGGCCGCCGCGGCGTACGCCGAGACGTTCCCGGCCCACACCCCCGCCGCCGCGCAGATCTTCACCACGCTCCTGTCCCGGGGCCCCCTCACCCGCACCGAGGCGGGCCGCCTGGCCGGGCTGTCCGCCGCGGCCGTCACCAAGGCGGTCCGGCCCCTGATCGAGGCCGGCTACCTGGTGGAGGACGCGGCCGAGGACGCCCGGCCCGCGCTGGGCAGGCCGGCGAACCTCGTACGGGTCGACGGCGGCCGGGCCCTGTTCATCGGGGTCAAGGTGACGGGCGACGAGATCATCGGCGTCCTCACCGACCTGTGCTGCCGCGTCCTGCTCGCCCGCCACCTGCCCCTCGCCGGCCGCGACCTGAGGACCGTCCTGGCGTCGGTGGCCGACCTGGTCGGCGAACTGCTCACCGAGGCGGACGGCTTCGGCGTGCGCGTCATGGGGCTCGGCATCGCCGTCTCCGGCGACGTGGACCGCGCCGAGGGCGTCGTACGGTACTCGCCGTTCCTCGACTGGCGGGACGTGCCGCTCGCCGAACTCGCCGCGGCGACCACAGGGCTGCCGGTCACCGTCGACAACGACGTGCGCGCCCTCACCGTCGCCGAGCAGTGGTTCGGCGCGGGCGTCGGACACTCCGACTTCGCGCTCGTGACGGTCGGCGCGGGCATCGGCTGCGGCCTGGTCGTGCACGGCCGGGTGGTCGCCGGCGCCCACGGCGTGGCCGGCGAGATCGGACACGTCACCGTCGACCCGGCCGGCCCGCCGTGCCGCTGCGGCAACCGCGGCTGCGTGGAGGCGATCGCCGGGGACGCCGCCATCGTCCAGCGGGTCCGGGATGCCACCGGCTCGGACGTCGCCGACGCCGCGCAGGCCGTGGCGCTGGCCCACCAGGGCGTCGCCGGGGCACGCGAGGCCTACGCGCGTGCCGGTGAGGCCATCGGACGGGGCATCGCCACCGTGGCCAACCTGCTCGGCCCCGAGCGCGTCATCATCTCCGGCGAGGGACTGGCCGCCTACGACCTGTTCGCCGAGCAGATCCGCGACGCGTTCACCGCCGCCGCCTTCGGCTCCGCAGCCCAGTGCGACGTACAGACCCGCCCGCTCCCCTTCGAGGAGTGGGCCCGAGGCGCGGCGGCCACGGCCATCCAGTCCTTCACCACCCGGCACACCCACTGATCGCCGAGCCCACCCGCCGACCGCGCAGGACCTGCACTGATCCCCCCGGACGTCCCCGACCGCAGGACATCCACTGATCCCCAGAACATCCCTCACCGCGCAGGACATCCACTGATCCCCAGAACGTCGCAGACCGCGCAGCGCGTCCACTGACCGCGCGGGACATCCACCCGCCACGCGCGGTCCGTGCAGGACACGCCTGCGGACACACACCCGCCCCCGCACACGAGCAGACATCCCCCGGGCACACCCTCTCCGCACACCTGCCCCCCCCGATCGTCCCCACACGCACGTACGAGGAGCAACCATGACGCAGCAGAGCCGCACGCCCCTGGCTGCGCCCGGCCCGGGCCGGCGCCGAGTCGTCGGCGGACTGTTCGGTCTGGGCGCCGCCGCCCTGGCAGCGCCCGTCCTCACCGCCTGCGGCGGGGGAGCGGGTGCCGACCCGAAGACGGTGACGTTCGGCTCCAACGGCGCCGACGCCACCCCGAAGTCCGCCTACGCCGCCCTCACCAAGTCCTTCACCGCCGGGTCGGGGCTGAAGGTGAAGACGAACACCGTCGACCACGACACGTTCCAGAAGTCCATCACCAGCTACCTCCAGGGCACCCCGGACGACGTGTTCACCTGGTTCGCCGGGTACCGCATGCAGTACTTCGCCAAGAAGGGCCTGTGCAGCCCCCTCGACGACGTCTGGGAGAAGGTGGGCGGCGGCTTCAGCGAGGCGACCAGGCAGCTGGCGCGCGGCGCCGACGGCAAGTACTACTTCGTGCCGCTGTACAACTACCCGTGGGCGGTCTTCTACCGAAAGAGCCTCTTCAAGGAACGAGGCTACCAAGTCCCGCGGAAGTGGGACGAGTTCATCGCGCTGGCCAAGCGGATGAAGAAGGACGGCCTCTCACCCGTGGCCTCCGGCTACGGCGGCGGCGACAGCTGGTCGGTCCTCGGCGCCTTCGACTACCTGAACCTGCGCGCCAACGGCTACGACTTCCACACCTCGCTGCTGCGCGGCCAGGTGCCCTGGACCGACCCGCGCACCGCCCGCGTCCTCGACCTGTGGCGCGAGCTGACGCCGTACTACCAGGCGAGCGGCGGCGGCCGGTCCTGGCAGGACGCCGCCCAGTCGCTGCTGGACAAGAAGTCCGGCATGGCGGTCATCGGCCTCTTCCTCGGCCAGCAGATCACCGACGAGTCCCTCCGCTCCGACCTCGACTTCTTCCCCTTCCCAGAGGTCGATCCCGCGCACGGCCAGGACACCGTGGAAGCGCCCACCGACGGCTTCATGCTCAGCCGCAAGCCGAAGAACCCCGAGGGGGCGAAGAAGTTCCTGGAGTTCCTCGGCACCGCGCGCGCCGAGCACACCTACATGGGCGTCGACCCGAGCAACCTCGCCGTCCACGAGCAGGCCGGCACCGGCTCGTACAACGCCCTCCAGAAGAAGTCCGCCGAGCTGATCGCCTCGGCGAAGCGCCATCAGTCAGTTCGCCGACCGCGACAGCGACCCCGGCTTCGTCTCCACCGTCCTGCTGCCCGGCCTGACAGTGAAGATATGACTGGTGGTTCCGCTGATAAGCCTGACTCGCCTACTGACTGACGTCATCGACTGTCCTGTTTGGGATTTGTCGGTTCATCGGCGGGGCCGCCATGCACGCGGCCGGACGGGCGT